>JANMFO010000321.1:0-26141 GCA_031374245.1 Chitinophagaceae bacterium
ACCGAAGCAATAGCGCGGCCGCCATGTTCACCGGAATTCAACTCAGGAGAAAACGCCATGTCATTGACGAAATGTCTGCTTGCCGCCGTCATCGCCGGCTCTGCGTTGCCTGCGATTGCCGCACCCGACAATTACACAATCAGGCCTGCATCGCGCAACAGCTTCTCCTGTTCCTCGCGCGTCGGAATCACGTTGCCCCAGATCAATTCCTCGAAACCGGTCTGCAATGGAAAACGAAATTCCGGCCGGCGCGCTTCCTCCAGCGTAGTCGGATAGGTTTCGTCAATGATCACCATCCAGCCGCCGGCTTTCAGCGTCCGCGCCGCAGCGCTAACCACGGCAGGGCGTATTTCCGGCGCGATCTCGTGCAGCACTTCGATCATCACGACCGCGTCGAACGCGCCGGCCGCATCGTCCACTTTTTCCCGGTGCACGGAAATCCGCCCGGCGAGTCCAGCCTGCTCTACCTTTTCGCCGGCCTTCGCCAGGCTCTCGTCGTCAATGTCGACGCCGGCAATCCGCGCTCCCGGAAAAGCCTTCGCGGCCTGCAACAAAAAATTGCCGGTTCCGCAGCCGATCTCGAGGATTGCCCCGCCGGCGGCAAGCCGGTCGGCAAGGCCGGCCAATCCGGGCAGGATCTTCTTCGCCGTGACCACCTGCAGTCCCTGCGTTGGAATTAAATCCCGGTGGCAGCATTCCTGCGTGGGTGGCTAATTCATTTTCAGATAAAGGCCCTTTCGAGACATTCAGCAACCTGGCTGACATGCTTAAGAAATAGGCAGCTATTCGACTTTTTAAAGTCGTTTGAAAAAGTAATTTATATGGCCATAACACAAATGATATTAATTCTAAGTCTGAATGAGCATAATCATCTTTTAACTTAGTATAAACCACAACCTTGCATTCCTGAATTTAATCCATGAAAAGGGATTTACTGCCTTTCACCACTTGTTTCAACAACACTATAAGTTTTAGTAATCATGAAAGAACTGTTCTTTTTTCCTGAATCATTTAAATTACATGAAAATCTCTGGTATATGATAAACAACAAAGCAACATACAAAGTAAAAGCAAACGAATTTGAGTTTTCTTTTACACAAGACGAGATAGATGCTGTTGACCTTATAAAAAAATCTCCAGTAGATTTTAATCTTTTAAAAAACCATCGTTCGGTAAATGCAAAACTGATTGAAGCAGACCGGACTGCAAAAAAACTGATTGTGGAAGTAGAAGGTGAAAACTTTGACGTTGAAATTAAAGAAGAGCTGGATCTGATGCTGGAAAAAATGGGTTTTGGTCTGGCTTCGCAAAAACATATAAAAGAGGTGAAGGCGCCAATGCCAGGGCTGGTACTGGAAATAGCTGTATCAGAGGGACAGGAGGTAGCAGAAGGCGAGAAGATATTAATATTAGTAGCAATGAAGATGGAGAACAGTATTATGATTCATACCAACGCAAAGATTAAACGGATTGCGGTTAGTGCCGGGCAGGCTGTTGAAAAAGGACAAGTATTGGTGGAACTGGAATAATGAAAAAAAAATTCAGTTACAAAATGTTTTATTAAATACAAATAAGATGAAAAAAATATTGGTTGCCAACCGGGGTGAAATTGCTTTACGGATTATGCGAACCATCCGCAAAATGGGAATTCAATCGGTAGCTGTTTTTTCAGAAGCTGACAGAAATTCGCCACATGTATTATTTGCAGACGAAGCTGTTTGCCTGGGTGCTCCTCCATCCAGCGAGTCTTATTTGAACGGCGATAAAATAATTGCATTTTGCAAAGAGTTGGGAGTGGATGGTATTCATCCGGGATATGGCTTCCTGAGTGAGAATGCAGAGTTTGCACAAAAAGTAGAAGACGCAGGAATTATTTTTATTGGCCCCGGCCCTGAAGCCATGCGAATCATGGGTTCAAAACTGGCCGCCAAAGAATGTGTAAAAAAATATAAAATACCAATGGTGCCTGGAATAGATAAAGCCATTGAAGATATTTCTATTGCAAAAGAAACTGCAAAGCAAATTGGTTATCCCATTCTCATAAAGGCATCTGCCGGTGGTGGTGGTAAGGGAATGCGGATTGTAGAGAAAGAAGCTGATTTTGAAGAACAGATGCAACGGGCCGTAAGTGAAGCGAAATCTTCTTTTGGTGACGGGTCGGTATTTATTGAAAAATATGTAACCTCTCCACGCCATGTTGAAATACAGGTACTGGCAGACAAACATGGTAACGTGGTGCATTTGTTTGAAAGGGAATGCAGTATTCAGCGGCGGCATCAAAAAGTAGTGGAAGAATCTCCTTCTGCTGTCTTAACTCCTGAATTACGGAAGAAAATGGGTGAAGCTGCCGTGATGGTGGCTAAGTCATGTAATTATATCAGCACAGGTACGGTTGAATTTTTAATGGATGATAAACTGAATTTTTATTTTCTTGAAATGAATACCCGGCTGCAGGTTGAGCACCCGGTTACTGAAATGATAACCGGCATCGACCTGGTAGAAGAACAAATAAAAATTGCAAGAGGAGAAAAACTAAGTTTCACTCAGGATGATCTTACCATCAACGGTCATGCTGTGGAACTTCGGGTGTATGCAGAAGATCCCTTAAATAATTTTTTACCATCTATTGGCACACTTACAACCTATATAAAGCCACAGGGCGATGGGGTTCGGGTGGATGATGGTTATGAAGAAGGTATGCCTGTTCCTATTTATTACGATCCGATGATTGCCAAACTGGTTACGCATGGCAAAGACAGAACAGAGGCTATTCAAAAAATGAAGAAAGCAATTAAAGAATATAAAATTGAAGGGTTAGCTACTACATTACCCTTCGGCACTTTTGTTTTTGAACATGACGCATTTCTTACCGGCAAATTTGATACTCACTTTGTAAAAAATTACTACACACCAGAACAAATTAAGGAAAAACAAAAAGCAAATGCTGAGATAGCAGCTTTAACGGCATTAAAATACTGGATGGATAAACAAAAAATTACGCAACCGGTTGAACATAAAACTACCAGCTGGAAACGCAGGTTGGCATAAATTTTTTTATAAAGAAAACTATGTGACTATAGTTTTAAATAATAACAGAGATATGAAATCAAAAGTTGAAATACTAAGAGAAAAGATTGAAGAAGGAAAATTAGGTGGCGGAAAGGACAGGAATGACAAACAACATAAGAAAGGAAAATTAACCGCAAGAGAACGCATCTCCTTATTAATGGATCCGGGTTCTTTTGAAGAAATCGGTGCATTGGTATTGCACCGTACCAAAGATTTTGGAATGGAAGATCAGCAATTTGCGGGTGATGGTGTGATTACCGGTTATGGTACTGTAAATGGCCGTTTGGTATATGTATTTGCCCAGGACTTTACAGTGTTTGGCGGTGCATTATCAGAAACACATGCTGAAAAAATCTGTAAGATTATGGACCTGGCAATGAAGACTGGTGCACCTATGATTGGACTAAATGATTCAGGTGGCGCAAGGATACAGGAAGGTGTTCGTTCATTGGGTGGTTATGCCGATATTTTTTATCGTAACGTTTGGTCATCTGGTGTAATTCCGCAGATTTCTGCCATCATGGGGCCATGTGCAGGCGGAGCAGTTTATTCTCCGGCAATGACTGATTTTACGTTAATGGTAGAAGGTACCAGTTATATGTTTGTTACCGGCCCCAATGTAGTTAAGACCGTTACTAATGAAGAAGTAAGTTCTGAAGAACTCGGTGGAGCTTCCACCCATTCTACCAAATCAGGTGTTACACATTTAACTTCTGCAAATGATATGGAATGTATTGCGCAGGTAAAAAAACTATTGAGTTATATGCCACAAAATTGTGAGGATATAACCCCCAAAAATCCTTATACCCCAGCAGATGAAACAAGAGATGTTTTGGAAACCATTGTTCCTGAAAGCCCAAACCAACCTTATGATATCCGTGATGTAATAATAGGTATTTGCGATGCCGATACTTTTTTTGAAGTTCATAAAGACTATGCCGGAAATATTGTGGTAGGCTTTGCAAGATTAGCAGGCAGGAGTATTGGTATAGTCGCCAATCAGCCAAATTGCCTGGCAGGTGTATTGGATATCGACAGTTCTAAAAAGGGTGCAAGGTTTACCCGTTTTTGCGATTGTTTTAATATCCCATTACTGGTGCTGGTTGATGTGCCGGGATTTTTGCCGGGTACCGACCAGGAATGGAATGGTATTATAACAAATGGGGCCAAACTCTTATATGCATTAAGCGAAGCTACTGTTCCCCGTGTTACCGTTATTACCAGGAAAGCATACGGAGGTGCTTATGATGTAATGAATTCAAAACATATTGGTGCTGATATGAACTTTGCATGGCCTACTGCTGAGATAGCTGTAATGGGTGCAAAAGGGGCCAGTGAAATTATTTTCAAAAAAGAAATTGCAGAAGCTGCAGACCCTGCTAAAAAACTGTTAGAGAAAGAAGCGGAGTACGCTGAGAAATTTGCGACACCCTACCTTGCCGCAGAGAGAGGATTTATTGATGAAGTAATAGAGCCAAAAGAAACACGGAAAAAATTAATCAAGACTTTTGCCATACTGGAAAACAAAGTGGCCAAACGGTCGAGAAAGAAACATGGGAATATACCGTTGTAATTTTTATTTTTTATAAAAGTATTCCCTGTTTACAAAGTAGTGATGCAGAAGCTGTGTAAAATGCCTCAGACTATTTTTCTTGCCTTTTCGATTTGTTCATGACTGCCCATAACGATCAGCCGCTCATCTTTATTGATATAATAATCCTGCGAAGGATTTAGTATATAACTATTGTGTTCTTTTATACCCAGCAGTGTACAGCCGCATTTTTTCCATAAATCAATTTCGCCAAGCGAAATGGATCGGGTAGCAACTATTTCATCCACCTTAAATTCCTTAGTATTACTTGTAGACATCAGCGAGAGCATTTCAACTACATCTGGTATCATAACCAGGCTGGCCATGTGAGCCCCGCCGATTTTATCTGGCATGAGTACATTGGTGGCACCACTAACTTTTAATTTAATGACACTGCTATCCTGTGAGGCACGGCTGATAATAGTAATTCCCGGGTTAAGTTGCCTCGACGTTATAACCGTGAACAGGTTATCTGCATCGACTGGCATAGTGCAGATGATGGCACGGGCCCTTTCAATACCGGCTTCCTTTAATACTTCATCTCTGGTAGCATTGCCTTTAATGTAGTATTTCACTGCAAACGGCAAATCCTGCGGCAAGTCATTCTTTTCTTCCAGCACCACAAATGGAATGTGATTTTGATGCAGTACCTGTGCACATTCTGTACCGTTCCGGCCAAAGCCACAAATGATTACATGTCCTTTAAGTAGTTTTATTTCATTTTCCATTTTCATCTTTTTATATTGACGAATTAATTCTCCATCCAGTAAATAGCGGGAAATATACGTAACGAAGAAAGTAAAGGCAACAATGTTAATGAGTATGATAATAAGGGTGAATATCCTTCCCGCTTCTGATAGTGGATGAACTTCCAGGTAACCAACAGTACCTATTGTAATAACTGTCATGTACAAGGCTTCCAGAAAGGAAAACCCTTCAATAATAATGTAACCTGTAGTTCCGACAAATATTAAAAGAATAAATAAACTGAGCGGGAAAACCAATGCTCTGAAATATCTTAATTGCTTAAACACAAGTACATAGTTTTATTAACAGAACAATCTAAAATGGAATCAGGTGAATATTGATGACTTATAATACCAATTCCCCTGATTTTAGTCAAAGTGGTTTTCTATAAAGCGGTTTACTTTTTTGGCCCTCTCCTGATGGGCTTTCCATATTTTTTCATCATCCTGTCCTTATGCCGTACAATAAAATTTACTTTACTGTTTTTAGCAGACTTTTCATGAAAAGCAGGCCCCGCATCATCTTTCTTTTTTGGCTTTATTGCATCTGTCTTCATAAATACTTTCGGCTTTTCGTCTTCCGTTAGTTCATCAGAGATGATAAGATTACCGGGTAAGGGTATTACCGGAACCTGGTACTTCATCAACGTTTCAATAGCGGTTAATAGCGGCTTTTCTTTTTCAGTAATAAAAGTGATGGCTATTCCTTTTTTATCGGCCCTGCCGGTTCTGCCGATGCGATGTATATAATTCTCCGGTACTTCCGGCATATCAAAATTGATAACATGTGTTACTTCGGCAACATCAATTCCTCTTGCAACTATATCCGTAGCAATGATAAAGCGGTAGTTGCCTTCCTTAAATTGCTTCACTGTATTAAACCGGTGATTCTGTTCTTTGTTGGAATGTATCACACCAACAGTACCCGGAAATTTTGGTTCCAGTTGCTCATACAGTTGATCGGCTAATTGTTTTGTAGCTGCAAACACCAACACTTTGGTCATGGTGTCATCTTCAGTTAAAAGCAATTCCAGCAGGTTAACCTTCGTATAAAAATTAGGCACTTCATATCCTGTCTGTATAATATTCTCAAGCGGTGTGCCGGTAGGAGCAGCTTCCACTCTTACAGGGTCATTAAAATAAAGGTCAATCAGTGCTTCTACATCTTCTGTGATGGTGGCAGAGAACATAAGGTTCTGCCGCTTTGGTGGTAAATAATCCAGTATATTTTTTAATTGAGTACGAAATCCCAGGTTCAGCATTTCATCTACTTCATCAATCACTAATTTTTTAATCATTTTTGTTTTAAAAGCACCATTCATGGCAAGGTCATAGAAACGGCCCGGTGTGGCAACCAGCACATCCATTCCTTTCATTACTTCAATTTGCTGCGTATTAATATTTACACCACCATACACTCCTACTACTATCAGGTTCATGTAAGTGGTTAATGCTTTTACATTTTCTACTACCTGTGCCACCAACTCCCTGGTAGGAACTATAATGAGTACCTGTGGTGATTTATCTTTTGTAAATTTCCATTGCCGCAGGCAGGGCAGTAAATAAGCCAAAGTTTTCCCGGTGCCGGTTTGTGCAATGCCACACACATCCCTTCCTGACATTACTACTGGAAAAACCCTGTGCTGAATGGTGGTAGGAGTTGTATAACCAAGATCGTTTAAGGCGTTCAGTAACGGAGTATTTAAATTTAAATCGGCAAATGTCATACGTAAAGAAAATAAGCCGCTAAGGTAGTTTTTAATTACCAGCAGGCTTTTATAACCGGGTTTCTTCCTCTCGTGTCTGTAAAATTATAGCCAGGCTGTGTTTTTTAACTCAGCACCATTTTGGCAAATGGTTAGTGGATTGAACCAAGATATCGGTATCAGTAAAGAAGCAAATAGTTACTTCTAAAAATTACAACGCCCTGTTTTCTTTAACATCCCAGCCGCTTTTAATGATACCGCCGTCTTTATCTCTATATTCCCAGGTAGCTTTTAAAAATGAGAGTTTTACTTCTTCCGTGGCGGTGCAGGCAGGATTACATTCTGCTGAAGTGATAATATTAGTGATAAAAACATCTGATAGTTTTATACTGTAAATGGGTTTACTATCAGGACCAGTTATTTCTATGATAACATCACGAAAGTGAGATCCACTGGCTGCTCTGCGAATCAGGCCAGGCGATATTTTGTCCACTAGTTTGATAAGTTTCATATCGCTGAACCTTACTCTTCCGGCTCCGCTACCCCCGGCAGATATAGCTCCTGAATTGCTAATACCATTTTCAAAACTGAGAATATTGCTCCAGCCCCTATGATTAACGTCAGTAGCATCACCATCCAGTTTAAGATACATTTTATTCTGGCTATATCCCATCAAAGAAAAGAATACGCATAGCGTAATACTTAAGCCGATATTTTTTTTATTCATACAATAAAGTTTTTAGGTTGCTAAAAGATATATCAATGTACAAAATAAATAATTGACGTAGCTGGCGAATATCTCTGTGTCCCGGTCTTAGTTTTCACCAGGGCCATGCAGGAAATGAATAATTACTTTTTAGCTCAACCCGGTAATAACACCGTTCGCATCAATATCGATTCCTTCTGCAGCGGGTATAACTGGTAATCCGGGCATCCGCATCATATCACCAAGTATTGGAATAATAAAACCAGCACCGGCAGCAAATTCAAATTCACGAACAGTAACTATAAAGTTGGACGGTCTTCCAACTTTCCTTTCATCATCAGATAAACTCTTGGGTGTTTTGGCCATACAAACCGGCATTTGTTCAAAGCCGAGTTCTTTAATATTTTTTAATTGTGTTTTGGCTTTTACCGAATATTCAACAGCAGTGGCTCCATAAACTTTAGTGGCAATGGCATGTATCTTTTCTTCAATAGGCATCTCCCGTTCATACAAAGGATGGAAATGACTTTCATTCTTTTCTATCAGTGTTGTTACGGCATGGGCCAGTTCTGTCATTCCTTTTCCACCTTCGGTGAAACCGTTACAGAGAATAGCTTCTGTATTATAGTTTTTACAGAAAGAAGTAATAGCTGCTATTTCATCTGCTGTGTCACCCGGAAAATGGTTGATGGCCACAACAGCCTTCATGCCAAAAAGCTGCATATTCTCCAGGTGTTTGCCAAGATTGGGCAATCCCTTTTCTACTCTTTCTACCGAAGGGTTATTCAGTTCATCTTTTTTTGCGCCACCATGATGCCGCAAAGCTCTGACTGTAGCAACAACAACCACAGCCTTCGGTTTTAATGCTGCATTCACACATTTGATATCAAAGAATTTTTCAGCCCCAAGGTCGGCCGCAAAACCCGCCTCGGTAATTACATATTCACTTAACGATAAACCCATTTGTGTAGCTAATATAGAATTGGTGCCCTGTGCGATGCTGGCAAATGGTCCTCCGTGTAATAAAGCAGGATTGCCTTCCAGTGTTTGTACCAGGTTAGGTTTGATAGCATCCTTTAATAGTATAGCCATTGCACCAACTGCATTCAGGTCACGGGCAAAGATCGGTTCACCGCTGAAGGTGGTACCAATGTAAATATTTCCGAGCCGTTGTTTCAGGTCATCCATTCCTGTACACATACAAAGTATAGCCATGATTTCAGAAGCCGGTGTAATATTAAATCCATCTTCCCGGGTAATGCCATTGGCAGTGCCGCCGAGTCCAATTACGATATGCCGCAATGCCCGGTCGTTCATATCCATCACCCGTTTCCAAACAATGGTTCTTGGATCTATCTGTAAACTTCTTTTTTTGTTTTGCAGGTTGTGATCGATTAATGCTGCTAAAAGATTATTCGCTTTTTCAATTGCTGAAAAATCTCCGGTGAAATGAAGATTGATGTCTTCCATCGGAATGAGCTGTGCATATCCGCCACCAGTGGCACCACCTTTCAAACCAAAGACAGGACCCAGCGATGGCTCCCGGAGCACTGCCATCGCTTTTTTACCGATATGATTTAGTCCATCAGTAAGACCAACAGAGATAGTAGTCTTGCCTTCTCCGGCAGGAGTGGGTGTAATGGCAGTTACCAATACAAGATGATGTTGTTTGATCTTTTCTTTGTCAATCAAATACAACGGCAACTTCGCTTTGTGCTTCCCATAATATTCAAGGTCATTATTATTGATACCAATGGCAGCAGCAATTTCTTTGATGTGCCGGATGGGTGCCGATTGAGAGATGGCAATATCAGTTAACATAGCAAGCCAGTTTTTAATAGTGCAACTTAGTTTTCTCCGGTACGTTATAGTATGACATACATCAATCCGGCACCTGATAAATGCTGGAGTTTAACGGGTAGATGCGGATTTGCAGATGAACTATTAATCAATCACTTCCCTGTGTACACCAGGTATTTCCAATATCAGATCTTCACCATAAGCACTGGCAGGTGTTTGATATCCGGCCAAAAAATTGCCATTCAATACTTTTTGCATAATAATTAATGCACTGTGCGTTGTTAATGTATATCCTTCAGGGCCGCTGAGCCGTACAGTAGCTGTTTTGCCTGCTGCATTAGTTGCCTGTCCCCATACTAAACTGGTTGCTTTGTTGCGTTGCTCGTCCGATGGTCCGGCGGGTCGTTGGTTGATTTTCTTCTTGATATAGTTGCGTACATAATTGGTTCGAAGTAACCAGTTAAACAGTGACTGAAGTTTTAAGATGTTATACGTTTTTTTAGCAATACCCGTATAAGTTGTTATATCTGGTATGCCGGTAGTAAAAAAGGCTGTCGAAATATCGCCCCAGGGAATACTCATCACAAACATTTTTTTTATACCAAAGTCAACCCACATTCCTTTTAGCCCAAGTGTTGTACGGATTATTTTTCCATCTTTTCTTGCTGCACCACCCTCACCTAATTTAGTTGCCATTGTGATAGCAGTGCCATGAGACAACCCGCCGCCTAATGTGGCAAAAGCTAATTGCAGATCTACTGCATCAGGTAACAATTTTTTTAATTGCAATGCCACACAATCAGTGGGTACTACATCAAATCCTGCACCCGGTAACAGCATGATGCCTGCTTTTTTGGCTGCGGCATCATATCGTTTTATAATTTCAAACACAGCAATATCACCGTTTATATCCAGGTAATGGGTGCCGGTTTGCAAGCAGGCTTCTATCATTTGTTTGGCTGTAAATTGAAAAGGACCGGCTGCATGTATTACTGCCTTTACTCCTTTCAATGCCGTCTGCAATGCAACTGTATCATTGATGTCGACAATCTGGTAAGGAAGATTATGTTTGCCAGCCAGTGGTTCTATTACTTCTTTTCGCCTCCCGGAAAGTATAGGCTGTAAATTATATTGCTTTGCATAGCGGGCAATTAATTCACCGGTGTAGCCATTGGCGCCATATAGCAGAAATGAGTTTGATTGCATCATGAAAAGTACAACAGAAGAATGATATGATGATTACTGTTTAGAGAATCTCCATTATTAGCAAATAAAAAAAGGGCACCATTGGATGCCCTTACATTCAGTAACTCCTTTTTCTTATTTCAGGTGTTTGGCAAGATGTTTCGCCATATCAAACATAGATACCTGAGCCTTACCACTGAAAACTGCTTTCAGCTTAGGATCAGCATTGATCATACGTCTGTTTTTTGCATCCTGAAGTTTGTTTGCTTTAATGTAAACCCATATTTTTTTCACCACATCAGTACGTGGTAAAGGCTTACTTCCCACCACAGCAGCTAATTCAGCGCTGGGAGTGAGGGGTCTCATAAAAGCTGCATTAGGTTTGCGGGCAGATTTCTTTTTAGCAACTTTCTTAGCTGCTTTTTTTGGAGCTGCTTTTTTTGGAGCTGCTTTTTTTGCCACTTTCTTGGCTGGTTTCTTTGCAACTTTTTTAGCTGCTTTTTTCTTTGTTGCCATGTTGTTTTTAATTTAGAATGTTAACGGGTATTCGTTTTTTCCGTATCAAATATAGATTATTTCCTAACGGCACCATTTATTATTTATACATTTTTCATTGGGGAAATGCACATTTTATCCATCTGTTATCGTTTCAGAAAAATAACCACCGCTCCTATCAGCGTTAATACAATCACTACTTTCCGGTAGTTATCATCTTTTATCCGGGATACTATTTTTAATCCCGCCCAAAAACCAAGTGCTAATGCAGGCAATAAAAGCAGGTCAGTTTGCAGACTGGCAGCGGTGATATTCTTCCAATACAACACCTGGAAAGGAAGTTTGAAAAGATTAATAACCAGGAATACCCACGCCGCAGTACCAATGAAATCATTCTTTGACATACGCATTGCCAGGAAATAAATATTGGAAAAAGCTCCGGCAAGATTACCCAGCATGGTGGTGAAACCCGCTATCAGACCGGTTCCTGATACAAATAATTTATTGGTAGGGATGCTCTGTATTTTGCGAAACTCCATCGCTATCATCATACCTGCGGTTGCAATAATTATCAATGCCATTATTTTCCGGAAAACTGCTTCATCTAATTCTTTGCCAACAAATACACCAATTAAAATACCAATGGCCATCCAGGGTATCAGTTTCCAGAAGTGGTTCCATTGTGCATGCCGGTGATAGTAAACGACAGCCCCGATATCTGCCACACATAATAATGGCAATACTATTCCGGTAGAAGCCTTACCGCCAAATACGATAGCCATGATGGTGACATTCAGCATATCAATGCCCTTTAGCCCTGCTTTAGAAAGCCCGATAATAAAAGAGGCTACCAGTATTAAAATCCAGTTGCCAACCGAATAAGCAGACAGAATATCCATTTTACGTCAATGAATTTTCAAGATATACCAATTTGCTTTAAAATTAAATTGAAGAAGATGCTGTATCGGCAATGCAGGAACTGGATTAAGCCAATGCATCGCTTAAAGGAATAAATCAGAATAAAATAATCAACAGCGAGGCAGGTAAGATAAAATTAATCATACCTGTTATTTATATAGGAGAGTGAGAACGTCCCGGATATGTTGTATTCATCAGGCTTCGGGTTTGTTATCAATAAATTCATTGGTGTAAATCTGGAAAAGTAAAATAATGTAGTTAACAAGCAATGGGCCGAAAATGAGCCCGATAAAACCAAAAAGACCCAGACCTACAATTACTCCCAGCACCGTTACCAATGGATGCACATGCCCCAGTTTTTTCAACAGAGTAATGCGGAACAGGTAATCAACATTACCCGTAACAATAAAACTGTAAAAGAAAAGCCCGGTAGCGTTCAAGGTATCACCGCTTGCATACATATAAATAACCAGTGGCACCCAGATGATCATGGTACCAACTACTGGGAAGAAAGCAAACGCACCGGTAAGAAAACCCCATAGTACAAAATCATGTACTCCAAAGATGATATATCCCATGGTAGCTGTCACTCCTTGTATGATGGAGATCAGCGGGATACCCAATGCACTGGCTTTTACCAGCCGCTTGGTTTCAGCTGCCAGCAGATCAATATTCGTTTTCTTTAATGGAAGTATACGGGTAAGATATGATTCCATCTCTTTGCCATGTACCAGCATATAATATAACAGGAAGAGCAGGATACTCAGATTGATAACCAGGTTAGCAGTGTCATTCACCAGTGTAGGAAGAAAGGCAGATATATTTTGTTCCAGGTTGGCCAGCGTCTCTTCTGAAATAAGAGTAATGCCTGCTTTTTGCTGCGCATCACCAATAGCTTCTTTTGCCTTATTAAGCGCCGAAGCAGGGTCACTCAAAAAAGGATGTACTTGTTTTTCCAGTAGTGTAAACGTGAAATAAACAAGTAGTGCCAGTAACAGGAAATAACTTAGCAAGTACAATCCAGCCGTCCAACCCTTTCTCCATTTGCGGTGATAAACGAATTGAAAATAACTGCCGCGGCTGAGAATATACAAAGTGAGGGCTCCCAGCAAACCTGGAAAAAATATATAGAGCTCTTTAATGACCAGGAAGATCAGTAACAGCAGCAGAAATAATATCATCACTTGTTTGATCTGGTTATTAAAACTTGTCATAGAATAAAACTCTGATTTTCCGTGTTAAAAAATTTCGAATTAGTGCAAGTTGCATTTTATCACATGCTATGTTAGTACAAGTAAAATGGCTACAGTATGACCAGAGTTATACAGTAATATGATCTTAATTATTGCACACCATCAGGATGATAAGTAGTTGCCAAAATCAAAGTAATGAGTTAATGGAGGAGCTATTGTTTGATGATTCCAAAACAGAAGTTTATTTTTGATAATAATAAATTACAAGAATGAAACCTGTTTAAAATACAGGGGCTGCAGATTATTATATGGTTGATTACAATCTTATTAAATAACTATGGATATAAGATTTTCTGTTGAATAATTTTGATAAATTTAAGCCAGCCAGCCTGTTTGCTTTCGTTCATAGTAAAGAATCAGCTTACAAATTTTAATAAAAGAGCAGCAACTGCTTATGAATGAAAAAATCAAAAGAGCCTTTGAAGAACAATTTCACTCAGTTCCACTTATCGTTCGTTCACCGGGTCGTGTAAATATTATCGGCGAGCATACCGATTACAATGAAGGATTTGTATTGCCGGCTGCTATTGATAAAGCGGCCTATATAGCTATATCGTTGCGGGAAGATGAACAGATCAAATTGATTGCACTTGATCTGAATGAAACATTCACTTCTTCCATCAACGAATTGAAACCTGTGGGAGATGTTAGCTGGCCAAATTTTATACTGGGTGCTGCAGCGCAGTTTAAGAAAGAAGGTATCAGCCTTAAAGGATTTAATGCCATATTATCCAGTGATGTACCCATTGGAGCAGGCCTTTCTTCTTCTGCTGCTATAGAATGTGCGGTAGTGTTTGCATTGAATGAATTGCTGCAAACCAACTTTACAAAATTAGCCATGGTAAAAATGGCGCAAAAAGCAGAACATGAATTTGCAGGTGTATTATGCGGTATCATGGATCAGTTTGCCTCTGTAATGGGCAAGGAAGACCATGTTATAAAATTAGATTGCCGTTCATTGGAATATGAATACGTTCCTTTTAAACTTGAAGGGGTGAAAATTTTATTATTAAATACTAATGTAAAACATTCGCTGGCTTCATCAGAATACAATACCCGGCGCAGTGAATGTAATCAAGGTGTACAATGGATTAAAGAACATATACCACAGGTTAATTCCTTACGGGATGTTACAGAAAAAATGCTGGATGAATATGTATTACCCGAAAGTGTATTGGTTGATAAACGTTGCCGGTATGTAGTACAGGAAATCGGCAGATTGATAAAAGGGTGTGCCGATATGCAAGAAGGTAACCTGGCTGCATTAGGAAAAAAAATGTTTGAGACACATGATGGGCTGAGCCGGTTGTATGAAGTAAGTTGTAGGGAACTGGATTTTCTGGTTGACTTTGTAAGAAACAGAAAGGAAGTAATTGGTGCCAGGATGCTGGGGGGAGGTTTTGGCGGCTGTACCATTAATCTTATAAAAGAGGATGCAATAAAAGAATTAGTAGCCGAAATACAACCTGCTTACGAAGAAGCAATGAAACTGCCATTAACGTATTATATAGCAGAAATAAAAAACGGCACTGAAAAAATAAGTTAACAGTAATAATGTTTTCCTGAACGAAAGTTATCAGTCTGTCACTATATAGCATACCTCTGAAAAGTATATAAATTAAATGCCATTGTCACAGAAAGCTTTTTTATTTGATTTGAACGGAACCATGATTGATGATATGCAGTATCATATTAAAGCATGGCACCGTATTCTTAATGAATTAGGAGCCGGTATCAGCCTGGAAAAAACAAAGGAGGAATGTTATGGTAAAAATGGTGAGTTGCTGGAGCGGATTTTCCCTGCCCGTTTTTCTGAAGAAGAAAAATATAAAATGAGTGTGGAAAAGGAAAGTCAGTATCAAAAAGAATTTAAGCCACATCTTCAGTTAATTGATGGCTTGCACGGGTTCCTGAAAAATGCGGCGGAACAAAAAATAAAGATGGCAATAGGCTCTGCTGCCATTATGTTTAATATTGATTTTGTATTGGATGGACTGAATATCCGTCATTATTTTGACGCTATTGTCAGTGCTGATGATGTGATGCAAAGCAAACCGAACCCGGAAACCTATTTAAAATGCGCAGAAAAGTTAGGTATAGCCCCACAAAATTGTATTGTATTTGAAGATGCACCAAAAGGAGTGGAAAGTGCAGCTAATGCAGGCATGCAGTCTGTCGTTATCACAACAATGGATACTAAAGAAGCATTTCAGCAATACAACAATATACTTTATTTTATTAATGATTACCGGGATCTCAGTTCCTCTTTCTTACCGGAAATGGAAAGAACCATGTAAAGTATGGGGAGAAGACAGTGGTAAATCTTTGGTGTGGTGACAAAAGAATATTTACTAACCTGTCAGGATAAGTACTGTTCAAAATTTTGAAAATAAAAAAATCCTGAAAATCCGGTACTAGTCTTATTTCATCCCCGCCCTTGCTGATGAAGGTTGCAACAAGAATTCAAAACTTGAATACTGAATAATCAGAAAATTAATGAGTTGGGGTTTTCAATAAATAAAGGAGTTATTTATCATTTAATCCAACCCCTAATCCAAACATAGCGGCAACGAATCCCAAATGAATTATTAATACTGCTTTTTGCCACATCGGTCTGTCATTCCACTTTTGGTCAGTATTAAAGGGGTCAAATGCAAGTCCGATTCCAAAAGAAGCAGCAGCTTCCATATAGTCCTTTGAAAAGAAGGATTGGTAAATGCCTAAAAGTAGAAATCCAATGTAGAGGTACTTGTTAAAAGGAGATTTCATTGCTTCTGATTTTTTTACAAAACTCAGAAACCGTAAGGAATGAAAATTGGACTTTTGCGACACCTATTTAATCTCCCAAATGATTTTCTTTTTGTCCATAACGGTTATTGCATCAAAGAATTTCTTCGGCTTAAGACCGGTTAATTTTTTAAACTCCCGTATAAAATAGGATTGGTCATAATAATTGCTTTCATAAGAAATATCCGTAAGCGTTTTATCTCCCTGGATAGTACCTTGGTTTGCAGCGCAAATCTGAACCGAGCTATTCTTTTGTATTCAGAAGGCGTACAGGTAATATGTTTTAGAAATTGCCTTTGAAATGTTTTTACATTCATTGAGCAAATCGATGCAATTGTCTCAATGCTATAATCCATATCCGCATTTGCCAGAAGTTCTAATGTTTTACTGATTGTTTCATTTTCTATTTCCTGAAAATTTGCCAGCAGAAATTCTTCCAGTGCCTCAATCCTCTTTGTTTCATTTTGTTCCCGGAACAAACCAGGGGCAAATTGCAGCCAGTTTTTAGCAGAGAAGGGTTGGGAATATTTTGATACATATTTTATCAGGTCGCAGGGCAAAAACTGGTTTACACCAAAAGGTTTAAAAACAATCGGAACTTCTTCAAAATCGCCTTTATAAAGTACAAATACTGGTTGGGTGTACTTTCCAAGGATTTCTACACAGCAGGGAGATGGAACTATCAGGTTTGGTTCGATGACTACTTCATAATTGTCTCTTGAAACAGTAACCCCTCTGAAAAATGAAATGGAAGTATTTATATGGGGGAAGGCAATGTAACTGAACTCCATTGGTTTATCTCCTGCGAAAACATAAAATACTTCGATGTACTTCTTCAGCAGTTCAGAGGTAGGTAGAAATGTTTTTAGCACGGGTCATAACAATGTTCTGGCAATTAATGTTGAGTATAAAAAGAAAAAAGGGTCATAGCATAAAACTATAACCCTTTTACTTTAGCTCCCCCTGCCCGACTTGAACGGGCGACCCTCTGATTAACAGTCAGATGCTCTAACCAACTGAGCTAAGGAGGAATACCTTTTACCCGCCATAGCCTTAGCAAAGGCAGGTTCCCTTACGGGGTTGCAAAAATAGGGATTTTAGCTTTTCAACAAGGTATTAACAATCAATTTTTACCGGAAAATATTCAAGCCACTACTTTCTTCCAGGCCAACATACACCCCATCACCCCTTAATTCGACCGGCCAGTGTTTTAGATAATAACCTTCGCCGCTTACGTTGCGGCCGTTCTGTAAGCTGTATTTGTAACGGTGCAGCGGACAAACCACATTGCCCAGCGCATCAATATATCCATCCGCCATAATGCCACCGGCATGAGGACATTTATAAGCGACGGCAAAAACATCGTCTTTAAATTTTGCTATACACATTTTCTTTCCTTTCACTTCTGCCACAGCAATGTTAGTAGAAGCAAAACTTAGCTCATTGATATGGTCAGCGATTTTATGCCAGGTATATTTCTTTTCCGCCATGATTTTTTCCAGCCACAGATTACACGGATTAACACAGAAGAATACAGTTAGCCACGAATGGTATTAATACTTTGACAAGCTCAGTACACGAATTAGAGAAATAGATTTATAATTTGTATTTAATTGTATTCATTGGTAACATTCGTGGCTAACCTAGTATAAAAATTCAGTTTTGTAAGGATACCTGATTCGATACAGTTCTCTTACTTTTTCCAATATCGTTTTGCGCAGCACATCAATATTTCTTTTTTCAATAGCAGAAACAAAAACAGCATTGCCATTAGTTTCATTATTCCATCTGTCTCTCAGATCCTGCAGTATTTCCTGTTTTGTACTTTCTTCCAGCCACTCATCAAAAGTTTTTACCTCGTACAAATCCATTTTATTGAAAATGGTAACAGTTGGTTTTTCAAAAGCATTTAACTCCTGCAGTGTTTTATTTACTATTCCCAATTGTTCTTCATATGCCGGATGAGAAATATCAACTACATGCAATAATATATCTGCTTCCCTTACTTCATCCAAAGTGCTTTTAAAACTTTCTACTAAATGGTGTGGTAGCTTGCGGATGAAACCAACGGTATCACTCAATAGGAATGGAGTAGTTTCAAAAACAACTTTACTGGTAGTGGTATCTAAAGTGGCAAACAATTTATTTTCAGCAAATACATCTCTCTTACTCAGCAGGTTCATAATGGTTGATTTACCTACGTTGGTATAGCCCACCAATGCTACACGGATAAATTCACCACGGTCTTTACGTTGGGTGAATGCCTGTTTATCTATCTCTGCTAATCTTTTTCTTAGTAAAGTAATTTTATCTCTTACAATACGCCGGTCAGTTTCTATTTCACTTTCACCGGGTCCCCTGGTACCAATACCACCACCTAATCGTTCAAGGTGTTTCCACATACCTCTTAATCTTGGAAGTATATATTGATATTGAGCTAACTCAACCTGTGCTTTAGCTTGGGCGGTTTTAGCTCTTCTTGCAAAAATGTCTAGAATAAGATCGGAACGGTCAATAACCTTTACTTCTATTTCCTTTTCTATATTATTTATCTGTGCACCTGTCAGTTCATCATCAAATATTACAATACGGATGTTTTTTCCCTGCACATATTTTTTGATTTCTTCGAGTTTTCCTTTGCCAACAAAAGTTCTGCTGTCGGGATGTTGTAATTTTTGAGTAAACCGTTTTACTGTAACAGCACCGGCTGTTTCTGCCAGGAAAGCCAGTTCATCCAGGTACTCCTGTACCTGCGGTTCAGTTTGATCTTTATTTATCAAGCCTACCAGCACTGCCCGTTCATCGTTCTGAATAACATTTTTTTTGTCAAGCATAATAATAAAAATTCCTTCCGCCTGTGGTGGAAGGATGCACAAAGGTAAAAAATAAAAAAGCGATCTGTTGATGCAGATCGCTGATTATATTATTTTCTTCTTGTAAATTAAATTCCACTTAATGTAATACCGATGGAAAAGGGCCTTACTTCCGGGCCTTGTCCATCTTTAAACAAAGGGGTAAGCTGATAACTGCCATACAAACTGATATGTCCTAAACCAACCCTTCCCATAAAAGAAATCCGGGTTTTGTTGAAGAAGCCCTTGCTTGCCTCTTTCAGTGTAAATTCATTGATAGACGTTCCGCCTTTATTTTGAAATTTAGTATTGCGGGTATGAGCATTTATCAAGGTGCCAACTTTTACACCGATAGCCGTTCGTAGTCCTTTACCTGTCATTGGATCGGCAGAATACCGGAATTCGATCGGTGCTTCCAGGTATACAGTGGCCAGTTTTGTTTTTTTGAAATGGTTGGTGTCAGCTGCATTGGTAAAGCGTATAGCAGGAGTAAGGTCTTTTATACCCACATTTGTTTTGGTAAAAAGCATATGATCGCTGGCAATACCGGGGCCAAATGCCATACTTAATTTTGGATTTGTCTTAAAAGGAAAATCAAACATGAAATACACGTTGATGCTTTTAGATAAACCAGCAGTATTGATAGTGTCTGGTATTCCGGCCCATTTGGTATAGCCCAATTGAACCAGGAAATGGTCGTTAGCCCTGTTGGAAAGGTTAATCGGCTCTTTTTTCTTAACGGGTTCAGGATCTTTCTGTGCAAACAAAGTTGATGTAAGTAACGCACAGATAGCTAAGGATAAAATCTTCTTCATATTTTTTAAGTAGTGGACAAATGTATTTTCATCCCGGTTAACAAAAGGTTAAAGAACCATTTGTTGTAATCTTCATGCCGATTAATAAAAAAGCGGAACCATGTTCCGCTTTTTTAAGTGTGGTGGACCCAGTAGGGCACGATCCTACGACCCCCTGATTATGAGTCAGGTGCTCTAACCAACTGAGCTATGGGTCCGATACTGCAAAGCAGTAATATTTTTATAAGTAAAAGAGCTTTTAGTTCTAATTAAATCAGCAATTGTTGATTTGGGTTGCAAAAATAAAGAAAAAGCCCTGTTAATCAAATCAGTTTAAAATATAAATGTTTGCTTAGATTTACGGTGATGACGACAATGCTTAAGAACAATTATATAAAAAAATTGCTTGCTGCTATTGCTTTAGATGATGATCAGGCGGCCTACAAGGAGCTATTTCTTCTTTTGTATGGTAAGCTTAAACAATTTGCCTATACCATCCTGAAATCTGGCGATGAAGCAGAAGAACTGGTTTCCGATTTATTTATCGGCATCTGGCAGAAAAAAGACCAGCTTTCCAATATCGAAACTCCCCTTTTATATTTTTATACTACGGCAAAAAACCTGGCTATCAATCGGTTAAAAAAACAAAAAAGGCGAGTAATCTTGTCTGCTGAGGATTGGCTGGTGGAGTCGAACAGTATTTATTTTGACCCGGAACAGCTAATGATAACCGAAGAAATGGTTCGGCAGATTAAAAAAGCTGTAAACGATTTGCCACCCCGTTGCCGCCTTATTTTCAAGCTTATTAAAGAAGACGGGTTAAAACATAAAGAGACGGCAGAACTTCTTCATCTTTCAGTAAAGACCGTGGAAGCACAAATGGCTATAGCACTGCGCCGCATTGCTATTTGTTTACATTTTGATATGAAAAAAACTCCCCAGCCCCATTTTTCCTTCAAAAAATAATTTTTCCCCATTTAGGGGTAAAGCTTCCTCATCGATGTCTTACTATTTATAACTAACAACTTCTGATGGACCAGGAAAAATTTTGGGTACTACTTTCTAAAAAATTATCAGCAGAGGCTTCCCCGGAAGAACTAAAAGAATTGGAGCACTTTATTCTTGAACATCCGGATTGGCAGTATGCTATTCAGAACATGGAAGACCTGTGGAAGCACCGACAGCCAAAAGATGAAATGCAGTCTGAGGACGCCTATATGCTTCATTTGCACAGAATGAATGAAAAGAATATCCTATTCGGAGATGCATCAACAGCAATGCCTGTAATTACTTTTAAAAAGAGAATAAAAAAATGGTATTGGTCTGCAGCTGCTGTACTGATACTAGTTGCCGGCAGTTTTTTTACTTATTATAAATTGAACACTACTAAAAGTAATCAGGCGCAGCCTGGGGTTCAATTAAATGAAATTTCAACCCGTTCAGGTTCAAAATCACAGGTAATACTTGCTGACGGATCTGTAGTGTGGCTTAATGTTGGCAGTAAAATATCCTATAACAAGGATTTCGGGATAGCAAAAAGAGAAATAACTCTTACTGGGGAGGCTTTTTTCGACATTACAAAAAACCCTGAAAAGCCCTTTATAATTCATACTTCGGTTATTGATATAAAAGTACTTGGCACACAATTTAATGTAAAAAGCTACCCTTCCGATAAAACAACAGAAACAAGCCTGATAAGAGGAAGCGTAGAAGTGTTCGTTAAAAACCGTGAAGGCAAGATTATTTTAAAACCAAATGAAAAGCTGGTCGTTTACAACGAACCTGAAATAAGCAGGAACAAAAATTTACAACAGAATGAAACAAGGGAGAAAATACCTCTTTTTGCCATTAAGCAACTTAATTATCAGAACAATGACACCATTGCTGTAGAAACTTTGTGGACGCAAAACAAATTATCTTTTAAAAATGAATTATTTGCTGATGTGGCTAAAAAAATGGAACGCTGGTATAATGTAAATTTTCAATTTGACAATAAGAGCAAAGAAAACCTGCTGATGTACGGCACCTTTACTACAGAATCATTACGGGAGGCATTAGAGGCATTGGTTTTTTCATTCGGTTTCAAATACAGAATAGAGAATAACAAGGTCATTATATATTAATGCTAACTGAAAATTTAAATAGTATGCTTAATCAGCAGAATTTGTCCTGATTCTTTTTTATAAAAAACGGGAAATGCAAAGCATTCTCCGTGGCAGGTTACACCAGGTGCTGGGTTGAATTAAGGAGCAAAACGGACCCTGAATTAATAACCATTAAGTTTAAAAGTATGAAAAAATACTTTCCGGTCTGGATGATCTCAAAAAAGCTGTTGTTAATTATGAAACTGACCATTATACTAACTGTATTTTGTTTTTTTCATGCTGAGGCCCGTATAAACGGTCAGGCCTTATCGCTGGATCTTAAGGATACAGAAATAAGCAAGGCTCTGAATGCCATTGAAAAGCAAAGCAGTTATCGTTTTTTATATAACAGCAAACTCAAAGACCTTAATCAGAAAATCACTATTAATACTACCAATGCAGGTATTGATGAAGTAATGGAAAGAATTTTTAACGGTACCAGCCTTTCCTATCTCAAATTGGAGAATAATCTTATAGCCATCCGTTCTGCTGATAAAGATGAACAGGATATAAAAATTGCCGGCAGGATAACCAATGAAAACGGCGAACCATTGCAAGGTGTTTCCATATCAGTTAAAGGAACCAGCCGGGGCACAACCACCGACAACAATGGAAATTTTACCCTCATTGTTCCGGAAAATGCAACGCTGATGATTTCTTTTATTGGCTATTCGACACAAGAAGTTGCAGTTAATAACCAATCAACCATTGCTGTAAGAATGGTACAATCGCAGCAACAAATGGAACAGGTGGTGGTGATAGGCTATGGCGCTTCCCGCAAAAAAGATCTCACTGGTTCTTCGGCTTCAATTAAAGGTGCAGATATAATTAATTTACCTGCCTTAACCGCCACACAGGCCATCCAGGGAAGAGTTTCTGGTGTACAGATAATTAATAGCGGAGCCCCGGGCAGTGCCCCTAATGTAAGAATAAGGGGAGTAGGCTCTGTTTTAGGCGGAGCCGATCCGCTCTATGTAGTAGATGGTATTATAACAACTGATATAAGAAATATCAACTCTGCAGATATTCTCTCCATAGACATTTTAAAAGATGCTTCTTCCACAGCTATCTATGGTGCAAGAGCAGCCAATGGTGTAGTATTAATAACAACCAAGGCTGGAAGCAAATCAAAATTTTCTGTCAATTATAATGCACAGGCAGGTGTAAAATTGCTGACACACAAAGTACAAATGGCCGGTCCAGGATTATATGCAGCTTATTCCAACGAAGCGGCCGGAGCTCCTGCCGTAACAGGGGGTGATGTTACCGGATCAGCTTCATGGTATGATGAAATTACAAGGCCTGCAATTTTCAACAGCCATAATCTTTCTGTCAGTGGCGGAAAAAATAAATACCGTTATTTTCTTTCATTGGGTTACCTGAATGAAAACGGAATATTAATTGATAACAAGTACACAAGATATACGGCACGTTATAATCATGATTTTGCCATCACACCAAAATTCAAAATTGGAAACAACATTGGCTATTCTCATTATATTTCTGAGAATAAACCTTATAGCTTATTTACCACTGCCTACATAGCTGCTCCTATTTTTGATGCAGTTAATCCTGACGGAAGTTTTGGCAACACATCAAGTGGAATCAGCAATGTTGGCAATCCTTACGCTACACTAAAAACAACTAACGACCGCAGTTATGGCGACCGGCTGCAAACTACTTTTTGGGGCGAATACCAGATCATCAAAGGACTTAGTTTCAAATCTCAATTTGGAATAGACCTGGAACAAAATAACGGATGGAACTATACACCGGCATATAAAACCTTTCTTCCCGGGGGGTCGGAAGGTGCTCAGCATAATGATGATGCCGACCTTTCTTTTAATCGTGACAGCATTTACCAATGGGTGTGGGATAATTATCTGACGTATGAAAAAAAGTTTTCAACTAACCACGACTTGCGGGTTACAGTAGGCCATACCTCTGAACGAAGAAATGGATGGGGAAGCCGGGCATTGATAGCTAATAAAAATATTTCAACCGATAAAGAAGCCTGGCAACTTAATTTTAAAGACACGGCTAACGGGCAACAAAATTTCAGAGATCCTATTGGTAATTATTTCAGACGGGAATCCTATTTTATCAGAGCTAACTATAAGTTCAAAGATAAATACCTGGTCAATGCCACTTTTCGCCGGGATGCCAACAGTAACTTTCCGGAAAATAAACGTTGGGGAAATTTTCCATCAATAGGTATTGGTTGGGTAATCAGCAGCGAACAATTCATGGCTAATCAGTCATTCTTCAACAACCTTAAATTAAGAGCCAGTTTTGGATTAGTGGGTAATGATGCTATCCGCCCCGGTGCGTTTGATTTACGGCCACAGGAAAGACTCTATGCTTATTTCGGTACGGACCGTATAGACGGGGCCATCGTTACCGGCATTGTTGACCCCAATCTGCAATGGGAAGTGGTGAGGGAGTTTGATGCCGGAATTGAATTTGCTGTATTAGATAATAAACTGAGCGGCGAAATAGATTTTTATAATAAAGTAGCAAAGGATGCTCTGTTTACCATCCCTTATGCCTCACTGGGTTTTGGTAATTCATTTCTTACCAATGCGGCAGAAATTGCCAATACCGGTGTGGAACTTTCTCTGCAGTGGAATAAAAAAGTAAATACAACACTTAACTACACTATCCGTGGAAATATTACTTACAACAAAAACGAAGTAAAAAATGTGGGCATTGGAAGAGCCCTGAATTTTGGTAGTTTAAATAATGGTTCTAGTGCTACACAAACACTAGTAGGGCAGCCGATTGGTTCTTTCTGGGTGTATCGTACAGATGGCATCTTTCAAAACACCGGAGAAATAAATAGCTATCCTCATGTTATTGGCGCTGTACCGGGTGATTTTAAAATTATTGATAAAAACAACGATGGCATTATTGATAACCTTGACCGGGAACATGTTGGATCATACCAGCCCAAAATATATTATGGTGTAAGCAGCACGGTTAACTGGAAACAATTTGATTTTAGCATGGATATTGTTGGAGTTGCTGGTAACAAAGTATACAACGGAAAAAAAGGTATCCGCTTCGGCAGTAACTATAATATAGAATATGAAGTGGCTAAAAACAGGTGGACACCCGGCAGTAACAATAATACTTATCCCGGTGCCAGCAACGTTACTCCTTATCCCACCGATTATTTTATTGAATCAGGATCTTTTGTACGCATTAATAATATCACTGCGGGCTATACTTTTCCTGTTGGAAAACTATGGAAGCGAATTGAAAGAATGAGATTTTTTGCCAGTGCACAAAATCCTTTTATTTATACAAAATACACAGGGTTTACTCCAGAGTTGCCCGGAAATCAGAATGAAGCAGGTATCGAATTAAATATATATCCAATATCCGCTTCTTATTTAATAGGTGTCAATGTTCAATTTAAATGATTGTCAATTTATGAAACACACCACCACTAAAATATTGCTGCCTGTTTTGCTGCTGTTTACGCTTATTTCATGCGGCAAAAAATTTCTGAATGAGCCTCCCCGTGGAGCCACTATCAATGATTTACTAAACAATCCGCAGGATGGTGCACAACGCATTATCGGCGCTGTGTATAACAGATTATATGACTGGGAAACACATTCCTTTGCCTGGATTGGTATTTCCAGCATCTCTTCTGATGATGCAGATAAAGGAAGTTCACCCGGAGATGGTGGTGGCGATAAAATAGAACTGGATGGCTGGCAGATATCGCCTACCAATATTTCTTTTAATGAAGTATGGGAAGGAAATTTTGAAGGCATAGGCCGTGCCTGTTATGCCATTAAGTTTTTAAATGAAATGAATTTATCCGCCGGTGATAAAGACCGGTATATAGGAGAAGCAAAATTTTTAAGAGCTTATTTTAACTGGAACCTGGTGAGGGTATTTGGGGGTGTACCTAAAATTGATAAAGTGCTTACTTCGCAGGCTGATATAGAAGCGGCGAGTGTCCGTGCAACGGCTGCTGAAATTTATGCTTTTATAGAAAGCGATTTAACAGAGGCGGCTGCAAAACTTCCTGCCGTAATTCCAGTAAATGAAAGAGGAAGTGTATCTAAAGCAGCAGCACAG
>JANMFO010000024.1:0-3236 GCA_031374245.1 Chitinophagaceae bacterium
TTTTCTACTAGTACTGCAAAATCATCTTTTACCAGTATGCCATATTTATTTGCTAATTCTTTCTTTTTAGCAGCTATTTCATTTTTGTCATGAAATAGCACGGGTGTTTTTTTATTAATGACCTCTGATTCCTGATACCCTATATTAAGAGATGCTTCGGGATTGAAAAATTTTATAATCCCATTTTCATCAGTAGCTATAATCATAGCTCCGGCATTGTCAAGTATTGCTTTTTGAAACGAAATAGCGCTATCAAGAGTGTCATTTGTTTTTTCCAGTTGCTGAAGGGTATTTTTTAATTCACTGGTTCGTTGCTCTACTGTTGATTCGAGTTCATCATGAAGGGTTTCAATAATTTTTTCTGCTTTTTTCCGGATAGATATATCAGTGATAAAACAGATTATAAAACTGTTCCCATTGGCCATATAATTACTGAGGCTTATTTCTGCAGGAAACTTTGTGCCATCTTTTTTAACCGCAAGTAAATCTATGCCTGAACCCATTAACCGGGTTTGAAGTTCAATTTTAAATTTTTCATGATAATGGCTATGGCTGGCGTGAAAACGGGAAGGAATAAGTTTATCAAGCTTTTCTCCAATCAACTCTTTTTCTGTATAACCAAATTCTTTTAATGCAATAGGGTTTATGGCTGTAATTTTTCTGGTACTGTCTGTAACCAGAATACCCATTGTGGCATACTTAAAAAATGCCTCATAATGATCTGAACATTCATTATTGGCATTGCCAGGATTTGTCATATTTGACTTGGTAATTTCTTTTCCCATTTTATCATTAGCTAAGTTCTGTAAAGGATAAGCGGTTGCAGATGATTCATGTCAGCCAATTACCTGACAATGCACAGTAAACAGTAATAAACTTGCTGATAATCACTTCCTAAGTCCGGATTAGTATATTTTAAACTGAGTTGTGCTTACAAATACTACCCAACAAACCAAGTCAGGAACTGATTTATTCTGTAACTATTTTCAATCACCTGATTTGATGATAACGGTCATTTATTACTTATGATTCAGCTTTTATTTTTACATCGGTTTTTCAAGGATATTGGATTCTAAAAATGGGCTGGATGTCTATCCTGGCCCTTTTGTTTTAGGTACATGTTAATGGATGAATGATATTTTCTTTGCTTATCTATACAAATTGGTTTAAAGCTTCATTCCAGGAGTATAGAATATAATTAATTAAAAACCCCAATATCAAAGTAAGAACAGAATGGGTTATCAACGATAACGGTAGTGATAGAAATTAGTGCAGAGGGCTTATTGTCTTTCCAAGTAGTTTTTTCAATTTAGAAAGTAGTTCATCTCCTGAAAAAGGTTTTACAATATAATCGTTGGCACCCACCTGTAAACCCATTTCAATTTCTTTCTTTTCGCTGAATGCGGTAAAAAACACAAAAAGGGAATTATTGAGGTAAGGTAATTGGCGGATGTGTTTGAGTAAATGATAGCCATTCATGACAGGCATTTGTATATCACATAAAATTAAATCAGGAGTTTGCTGAATGGCCATGTTAAGACCCTCTTCACCGTTGTTAGCTGTTAATACGGTGTAATTGTATAGCTCGAGCAGTTCAGTTGTATTTTCCCGGATAGGCTCGTTATCCTCCACAATAAGAATTTTATATTTCATTATATGGGGAATTGCTAAGTAAAGGTAGGCACAAAAAACAATCCAGGTGTTTTTGTTTGTAGGGTAGAACTGTAAATAAAAATATGATACTCTGTTACTTGTAAGTAAGTATTAGAAAAATTCTGATTATCGCATCTTTTGTTTTGTTCTTTTCTCCGGCATGTATAAAAATCAATCTTGTTTCATCACACTTTCTAGTCTTTTTTAAGTTTTTGCTTTTCCTGCAAATATTAAAGCTGTTATTACAGGGCCTATTTCTCTTACAACTGCAATAGCTACAATTGCGGGGATTTGTGATTCCACACCATAATCTACCATAGACGGTCTCAACTGCATAGTTAATACCAGACCCATAATGAAAGCAGTTAAACCAACAAGTGGGAGTGACTTATACCCGATTACAAAACATTGCCTGACAAATTCTGCAATTTCATAGCGGGGTTTGAAGCACTGCTTAAAAAACGACCCGTGAAGCGGGACAATTCGCCAGCTTCAGCTAGAAACAGTTTTATGTTTGGGGCCAATTGCATAAATTATAACAGCTGTTTTTAAAAATACAGCTACATATTTTCATCGCCTGCCCCGAAAATACAGGGGCATCGTCATTTGCGTCGCAATCCGTTCATCTGTATAACTTTTGGCATCAGTAATTATGTGTGAAAAAATTGCATCAGGGTAAACATTTCTATATCACCTCAATTTTTAATTTTTTCTTTACTTTTTCAATGAAGGCAGTCAGTACAGCTACTGATTATAATCATCCTGTATTCAGTAACTCATTGAAGGTTAAATTTCACTTGTAGAGCAGCTTATTGCGGAATAATATCAGTTTTCAGTTTCTTTATCAGCAGTTGTTTCATCCTTACCTTATCCTTTATCCAGGTTTTTTTTATCCCTTCCAATAATTCCCTGTCATGTGTGCTTAAACTATTAAGCCAATAAGATTTTAATAGAGCAATTGCTGTGCAATTGTCCTGAAAGATTCCCAGTTCATCTAAGATTTTAGCAAAATACTGCCCGTCTTTTCCTTTCCAGATACTTATGTACAATATTTCATGTTCAATTCCTTCATATACTTTCAGGTTATAAAACAAATCTTTTAGACTTTTACGAATAGTATGGATATTATCATCGCTAAAAAAGCCTGATAAAATAATTGCGTAAATAGCAGTCCATTTTTTCTCTGCAAAACTTCTGAAACTCTTTAAAGAGAATTCTTCAGGAATAGCTGCATCTGTTTTCTTTTTGCTTTCGATTACCGGATCTTCCAGAAATATTTCAGTAAACTCCGGTTTTAGTTTGTCAATTTCTTTTTGCAGTATATTCAGATATGCCTGAGGCTTTTTAAGATCCGTTTTTGTTGCTTCCATGATTCGTTGCTGTTGCAGTTGTAAATCACGGATAGACCCTGAAATATTGTAACCGGTTTTTAATTTCTTTAAAACCTTTATTTCCCCGGCTTCTTCATGTTGCTGCGATATCATTCGTAAAAAAGCCCGCAATTTTTTATACTCCACCCTGAATTGATGTATGGCTTCCATATCAAAAGTTTCAGCAATTTTTTTGATATTTTTTTTTAATTT
>JANMFO010000027.1:0-7925 GCA_031374245.1 Chitinophagaceae bacterium
CAGAACAGACCCAATATTATCTTGAACTGGAAGAACATTTTGGTGCACATAACTACCACCCTATTCCAGTAGTACTTAACCGTGGCAAAGGGGTACATGTGTGGGATGTAGATGAAAAACGATACTATGATTTCCTAAGTGGTTACTCGGCTGTAAACCAGGGGCATTGTCATCCAAAAATTGTTCAGTCCTTTATTGAGCAATCACAAAAGTTAACATTAACAAGCCGTGCTTTTCACAGCGATATACTGGGAGAATATGTAAAGTATATCACTCATTATTTTGGCTATGACAAAGTGTTGCCAATGAATACAGGTGTGGAAGCGGTAGAAACCGGTATCAAACTTTGCCGTAAGTGGGCTTATGAAGTAAAAGGCATTAAAGAAGGCGAAGCCATAATAATTGTTTGTGAAGGAAATTTTCATGGAAGGACTTCCACTGTAATTTCTTTCAGCAGTGACCCTTTGGCCAAGAAAAACTTTGGGCCATATGCTCCGGGATTTATAGCAATTCCTTATAATGACTCAGTGGCATTAGCCAAAGCATTGGAAAATAAAAATATTGCCGGATTTTTAGTTGAGCCGATACAAGGTGAAGCTGGTGTATTGTTACCCGATGATGGCTACTTAGCCAAAGCAAAACAATTGTGCGAAGCAGCCAATGTTTTATTTATTGCTGATGAGATACAAACCGGACTGGCAAGAACTGGTAAAATGCTCGCCTGCGACCATGAAAATGTGCGGCCCGATATTTTATTATTAGGTAAGGCATTAAGCGGTGGCATGATGCCAGTTAGTGCTGTATTGGCTGATGATGAAATTATGATGACCATTAAACCGGGTGAACACGGCTCTACCTATGGGGGTAATCCATTGGCATGCAAAGTAGCTATGACTGCACTACAGGTTTTAAAAGATGAGAAGATGGCTGAGAATGCCGCTGCAATGGGTGAATTATTGAGACAAGAATTAAGAAAGCTGAACTCAAAATATATTTCACTTGTTCGTGGCAAAGGGTTACTTAATGCCATCATCATTGAACATCATAATAAAGAAGGCGCCTGGGAATTATGTTTACAGTTAAAAGAGAAAGGATTGCTCGCCAAACCAACACATGGTGATAAGATTCGTTTTGCGCCACCACTTGTTATTACTAAAGAGCAAATATTGGAATCGGTAGAAATAATTGCAAGCAGCCTTTCTGTCCTTGATTAAACAATCAACTTCTTGATAACAATCAGCCGTTGCCTTGATCCGCAACGGCTTTTATTTTAATAAAATATTTATCTTCAGCAAATGGATACACATCTTCACCACGACCATCTTCCACACGACGAAGAACACCTGAAAAGCAGCGAAGCCTTAAGAGATATTGTTATTGGGATGAGTGATGGCCTTACTGTTCCTTTTGCATTAGCAGCTGGCTTAAGCGGTGCAGTTGATTCAACACATATAATCCTGATTGCAGGTATTGCAGAAATAGCAGCAGGTTCTATTGCTATGGGATTAGGTGGCTACCTGGCAGGCAAAACAGAACAAGACCATTACCGCAGTGAAGAAAAAAGAGAATACTATGAAGTAGAAAACCTGCGACCAAGAGAAATTCAAGAAACAAAAGAGTTTTTTGCCAATATCGGCCTGAGTAAAGAGTTGCAGGAAAAAGCTACCGAAGAAATTTCGCAGGACAAGAAGCAATGGGTTGATTTTATGATGAAGTATGAACTGGGATTGGAAAAACCAGACCCAAGAAGAGCCACCAAATCAGCATTAAATATTGGCCTTTCATACATCGTTGGCGGCCTGGTTCCTTTAAGTCCTTATTTCTTTGTTGACTCTCCACTACAAGGATTAAAAATCTCAGTAATCGTCACTATTGTTTGTCTTTTTATATTCGGTTGGTTTAAAAGTAAAATCACCGGTATCAATCCCTGGTCGGGTGCATTACGGGTAGCATTAATTGGTGCGGCAGCTGCAGGTGCAGCATTTGGTGTGGCCAAATTGCTGGAGGGATAACAGTAAAAGTTTTTCCACAAACGATTCCCAATCATTTCAGTTGCATTCTTTCTACAGATGTAATCAGTAATTTGCTGTACATCCACATCTCTGAAAACCTTTTCGAATAATCCGTTCCGCTTAAATTTTTTTGTGGTATGAAAAGGTTTTTAGTATTGCTTCTTCTGCTATTCAATTTGCCAACCGTTAATGCAGCTATTAAAACATGGACAGGTGGTGCAACAGGCAATTGGAATACTCCTGGCAGCTGGACTCCATCCGGTGTACCGATTGCTGGCGATGATGTAATCTTTAATACTTTATCGATAGTTACTATTGATCTTGGCCTATCCCCCATCTCACTTAATTCGCTTCATTTTATAAACAACTCGCTGGTAACTTTTGAGTGCGGAGAGACAAGTAATTTCCGGCTTTTCAGTACTTCAGTAGCTAATCCCGCATTATTGATTGAAACAGGTTCCACTTTCACTTTTGACGCAACAAATACTATCGGCATTAACAACAGCACACTTGATTTAACAGTAGCGACAGGGTGCATAGGAACTATATCCGGCACATTAAATATTTCATGTACTGGTGCAGCATCAAATGGGCCTAAATTAGATACTTACAACTCAGCGACTAATTACGGAATAGTCACTGTAACCAATGGCGGAGCCATAAGAATACTTCCAGACGCTGATAATACAGAGTCTTCAATAACTCCTGTTTCTACAATAGTTATGCTGGCTGGTTCAGTTTATGAGAATCTTAAAAACGGCGGATCATTTCCTGCAGGAACATGGTCTACCAACTCCTTAGCAAGAGCAATAAATACAGGAACTAATCCACCGAGCTTCAATGGAAGCAGTTATGGAAACCTTGAATGGAACATGCCGGGACAAACTGTTGCAAGCTTTCTAAATGATAATGTGACTTTCAATAATGTAAATCTTATAAGTACAAATAAAAACGCCAGTAATGGGGAATTTAGAATTAAAACCGGAACTTCATTGGGTATCAATACAATGACAATTAATGGAAATCTTGATGTCGGAGTTGATGCAAGGCTTGTTACTGCATCATCATCTGTACCGGTTGGAGTGAATGGTGGATATATAGCAGTCAGAGGAAATATTAATAATCAGGGAACAATCACCAGTGATGGAGTTACAGGCACATTTAGCGATTTTCAAATTATCGGCCCAACAGCGCAGACATTTTCTAATACCGGAACTTTTTCCGGATCGACTTTATCATTAACAATGTCGACCCCCTCCAGCCTTACTCTACTGACGCCGCTTATACTTCCCTCGAATGCCGACTTTATTGATGGAAAAATCTTTACTACAGTAACCAATATTCTCACCATGATTGATGGTGCTACCTATTTCGGCGGATCATCCACAAGTTTTGTAGAAGGCCCGATGAAAAAAATTGGCGATGACCCTTTTGATTTTCCAATTGGCTTAGGCAATATGTATGCTCCAATAGGGATTTCTGGTGGTACTGGTTCAGCTGTGACTAACGAGTTTACTGCCGAATATGTGAGAGCTAATCCCAGAACTGTACACAATGGTAACAGCAAAGATCCCTTTTTTGATCATATAAGCTATGTTGAATATTGGAAACTGAATTCAAATACTATCGGAGTTACAAAAAATGTAAAAATATTTGTACATCCATACAGCTTTGCTTTAGTATTTAATACCACTTATCCTACAGCATGGAACGGAAGTATTTGGGCATACTTAGACAGAATACCCGCAATGGCAGGCCCACCATCACCGCCGTATCAAACAGGCACTGTAACAACAAGTCTAATTAGTTCTTTTGGTGATTTTACATTAGCAACACCAGACATTTTTGCCGTTAATCCACTCCCCATCAAACTTATTTCTTTCAATGCAATCAAATCAAACCCCAACGCAGCTTTATTAAAATGGGAATTAGCAGCCTGCTGCTCCGATGCGGCAAAATTCGAAGTAGAAAAATCTATTGACAACAGAACATTTGTTGCATTCGATAAAATACCCGGCAGTTTGATCAACCGTTTTTACACGTTACAGGATAACCGGCTGGGAAAAGGCATTACTTATTATCGTTTGAAGATGATTGATGAAGATGGAACAATTACCTACAGTAAAATAGTCGCCTTAATTAATGACGAGGCAGGATTATTAATTACTTCGCTTTGGCCTAATCCGGTTCAAAACAATGCCACGGTTTCAATAAGTGTCGCTAAGGCTGGTAAAATAAATTTCACCATTGCTGACCTGTCCGGCAAAATAGTAAAGCAATGGTATGCCAGCACAACAGAAGGCACTAATAATATTCCGTTTAATACAGATGGATTAGCCTCGGGAGTATATCACCTCATTGCTTCTGGTGATAACAGCAAAATTGTTTTCCAGTTTGTAAAGCAGTAATCATTTTTTCTCCTCCGGCAATTTCATATCCGGGAACATTGAAGATAGCAGCATTAATATCGATGCAAACAGCATTAAATAAATACCACTTTTCTTGTCAGGGCATTCACCGCCCTGGCAGGCAGCAATGATAAAAAAATTACGAACAGCCCATCCGAGGTTGATGGCCGTTACAAATAAATTCAATCGCTTTGCCCATATTCGTTGTATAAAAGTCAGCAGCAGGAATAAACCTGTCATTAAAAAATGAAAGTAACCGGGCTTACCAAAATTGGTACCGGTCGCTTCTATCCCACTCACGGTAATACTTTTTGATTCAATAAAAACCCAGGGGGTAAAACAGGATACAATAAGTAAAATACCGGCAGCTATCCCAACCCATTTCATGTAACGCATAAAGAGAGAATTAAAAATTGTGCTGCAAGATAAATGATTTCTTATTGGTCTTCCGAAAGCAATCCCTGTTTAAACAAAAAGCAGCACCAATACTGGTGCTGCTTCATTAACAGGATATAGACTCACTTATAATTTAATCCCCACGGTAAAACTCAATACCCTGTGTTTATTTTTATCATCTGCGCTACTGTTACTGCCGCTTTGTAATTTGGCTAAGCCATAGCCGTAGTTAGCCGACAGTACAATATTTTTTGTTTCAATGCCTGCTATACCATTCAGGCCGTAATCAAAACGTTTCATAATACCATAACCAGAACCTTCTTCGTAATCGAGTGTAGAAGGATCATCATTTGACCATTCAATACTTTTTTCACTGCTGAATGATGTGCCTAACAATTTACCATCTACTTTATTTTTTCCGGACACACCAACAGCAATATACGGACCGGCACCTGCAAAAAATTTAATCGGACCGGTTGGCGTTTTTAAAACAAAATTGGCAGGCACTTCGATGTAATAAGGTTTACTTGTTGCCCTGTAATAAGTAGCATCCGTTGTTTCACCAGATTGTGTTTTTGAGCCTTTACCGGTAAATAAAATACCTGGTTGAAAAAACAGGAATGGCGCAATTTTTAAATTGCCAGTAAACCCTACCTGGAAACTGGTAAGCATTTTATTATCATCAATATCCCCATCATTGGTAATAGATACATTGGCAAGATTTACTCCGCCTTTGAGTACCTGGGCCTGTGATACCTGGTTAACTACTAAAAGAAAAGACGCTAAAGCAATGAACTTTGTTTTCATAATTATACAATTTGATTAATGCCTTTCAGACAAAAGGCTTGCCAATTCGTTTAATAATTACGACGAAAAAGAAATAGTACGATTGAATAATAAATCAATTGACAATAAGATGACAGAAGAGTATTAGTATTATGAACCCCCGTATATTTTAATGACAGGCTCCCGCAATGCAGTGGCTGCATTCGTACAATGAAAATAAATAATATCAGCAATGGTTTCAGGAGTTACCCATTTTTTAAAATCAGATTGGGGCATTGATTGCCGGTTTTGAGGTGTATCAATAGTAGAAGGTATTACTACACTCGTCACCACATTTGTTCCTTTGGCTTCTTCATTCATCAGTTCCGCCAGCCGGAAGATAAGTGACTTGGCTAATCCATAACCTACCATACCACTGCTATTCTTCATATCCAAGCCAGGTTTGGATCCAATTAAAAAAATACGGCCACTACCCTGTTGCATCATTTGCATAAAAACAGGTCTTGCAATGTTATAAGCTGTTTCAAAATTAAGTTTGTATTGCTTCGCAATGTCAACTGTTCTTGTTTCTGCAATTTTTCCCATAGCAAACCCGCCTACTGTTAGTATTGCGGCATCAATACTTCCATGTTTTACGGCAGCAAAATCAACAAACTGCTGCGCAGCATCTTCATTCATCAAATCAACTACAGCTGTTTCAAAATTTTTTCCTTTTATATCTATAGAAACTGAATCGTCAGGAATAACAGTGCTGATAACATTATAACCTTCTGCTAAAAATTTTTTAACGACGGCCTGCCCCATATTGCCGGAAGCACCTGTTACAATAGCTGTTTTCATTATTTTTAGTTTAGCTGATAAAAATAAACTTCAATTTACAAAACAAAAAGGATTGTCTGTAAAGAATAGTGTAATGAAGAAGAGGAAAATGATACAGTAATCAGGTTTCTTTTTTCCTGAAATAAAAATAAAAAGGAATGCCCGCCAATGTTATTAAAATTCCTAACAAGGAATTTACTACCGGCTGCCGGTGATTAATATAATTAGTAACATCATTATAAACAGTAATAATAAGAAAGAAAGCTGTGAAGATGATAAAGAGTAACGTCACAAATGGATGAAGCCATATTTTATAAGGCCGTTCAGCGTCCGGCATTTTTTTGCGCAGCATAAAAATACCAACTGCACCCATACCATATGCTATCCAGCTAATAAATACCATCATATCAGCCAGCATATCAAATGATCCGGAAATAATCAGTATAGAAATCCATGCTCCATGCAGCCAGAGTGCATTACCGGGAGTTTGATATTTTTTATGCTCCTTACCAGCCCAGGGCAAAAAAACTTCATCCTTTCCCATGGCATAAGTAATCCGTGTGGTAGCCATTATATTACCATTAATTGCACCCAGCGTACAAATCACAATCATGGCTGCCACTACTGCTCCCCCGGTACTCCCAATTGCAGCACTAATAGCATCTGAAGCTACTAAAGAAGATGCCGCAATTTTTTCTACCGGCAACATATACAGGTATGCCTGGTTAACCAAAACATAAACGATGATACAGGCAATAACCCCTGTAAATAGACTCTTAGGAATATTCCGTTGCGGTTGTTTTATTTCACCGGCTATAAAAGTGATATTAACCCAGCCATCATAAGCAAAAAAAGCTCCTGTCAATGCTGCCATTATTCCACTTAATAATGCACCATCCTGTTTTGGATTTTCTGCATGGAAAAAATTCTCCACTGAGCCATGTCCAAAAAAGAAAATACCAATAACCAGTGCAGCTATCACCCCTATCTTAATAATAGTAGAAATAAGTTGAAATGAACTACCTGCTTTTACACTCCGGTAATTAAGCCATGTTAAACCTGCAACGATTGTAATAGCCAGTGACTTTACACCAAAATTTTCAAGGGGGTGCAGATCGCCAATAAAAGGAAGATGCCAGGTAAACCCTTGCTCGGTAGCAACATCAAACCTTGGCAAGTGCAAAAAATAATCGGCATACTGCGCACAAACAAATGCAATGGCAGCAATAGCGGTGGTATTTATTACCGAGAAAGCTGACCACCCATATAAGTAGGCAACAAAGTCACCAAACATTTTACGGAAGTAAACATAGATGCCACCTGTCTCCGGCATCATAGCACCCAGTTCTGCATATACCAATGCACCGAATAAAGAAAAGATACCGGCTATCACCCATACAATAGTGAGCCAGATAGGCGAACCCAGCTGCCCGGCCATACTCGCCGGTTTCATAAACACACCAGAGCCAATACTGTTGCCGACAGTGGTTCTTACGAATGGGGA
>JANMFO010000028.1:0-2180 GCA_031374245.1 Chitinophagaceae bacterium
TAAATCAAATGGCAGACGTAAAAGCATTAGCAGAAGGCCTTGTAGCCTTAACAGTAAAAGAAGTACAGGAATTAGCTGACTTCTTAAAATCCGAATATGGTATCGAACCAGCAGCAGCTGCAGTAGTAATGGCAGCCGGTGGTGGTGAAGGTGCAGCAGCAGCTGAAGAAAAAACTGCATTCAATGTAGTATTGAAAAGCGGTGGTGCTTCTAAATTGACTGTAGTTAAAATCGTAAAAGATTTGACTGGTTTAGGATTGAAAGAAGCGAAAGATTTAGTTGACGGCGCACCTAAGAACATTAAAGAAGGTGTATCTAAAGCAGAAGCTGAAGAGATTGCAGCTAAATTGAAAGAAGCTGGTGCAGAAGTTGAGATTGCTTAATTTCTGAGTACTGAATAATTATTTAAACCCTTCGCATTGCGAAGGGTTTTTTATTCCACAATGAGGTACGGGGTAATTTTATTATAAATCTCATCTGTTATTGCCATAATTTTTTTTAGGTCTTCAATTCTTGCAAATGAACCATGTTCATTACGATAAGCTACAATAGGATTTGCTAAACTGTATTTGATATACGGATGTATTGTTAATTCATCTACCGTTGCTTTGTTGATATTGATTTTACGGACTGCTTTATTATCTGCTTTCAAGTATTGTTTTATTTTTTGAAAAGTAGAATCAGGCAAACCGAAAGTTTCGCCAATCTGATTTGTTGAATAAAAACCACCTAATTTATCCCGGAAATTTATAATTCGTAATGCGAGTTTACTTCCGATGCCGGGTAATACAATCAGGGCAGCTGTATCTGCCAAGTTCACATCAATAATGGAATACCGGGGAGTGTAAGTTTTAGCAGGCGGGGCCTCAATTGCTGGCTTATCTCTAAAATCTCTATAGCTAATTGTTTCGTTACCGGATTCAATTTTTATATAGGACACTATTCTTTCAAATTCATTGGGAAATAAGCCATAAATACGTTGCAAATCCTCTGGTTTTCTGAAATGGCCGCCCTTGCTTAAATAATTTTGAATGGTATGAATTGTTTTATCTCTCAATCCCAATTTTTGCCAACCTTCAGTTGATAATGTATTCGGATCAAAGTAGAAGAGTTCTCCTTTTGGTTTATTGGAATAACTGTTGGCAGAACGGTCGTACTGATAGGAAGTGTTATTATCATCGGCATATTGCTTTTGGTATTGGTTATCATTTTCCGTTTCTTTTTGCTCCAATCGTTTCATTCCCGCAATCCACGCAGTATCTGTAGTAACTTGCTTTGTATTATTGTGTGAAAGGGCATCCGGAAGAAAAAAAATGCCCAGAAATATCACTACAATTACAATAATTCCCAGCCTTTCCTTTCTGGTAAAACTGAGGTGGCTGGTTGCAAATTCCTTCCAATTCATGTATATACTTTAAGCTCAAATTACACTACCAAATCAACCCAAAAAATGGCCACTTAGTGGTATTTATGGCGGGGTTTTTGTTAGCAAACTTTTCTTGTTCAGAAACTTTAAATCCCTACCTTTGCCATCCTTTATTTTGGCCAATAATATTTTGACATCCCAAATCATGCGCAAGTAGTTGACTTTCATTTGTTTTCGTTTTAAATAAAATGAGAACCAGTGAGTGATTTGTATGTCTTGAACGTAGTAAAACCGATTTTACGCATATGTCTTCAACAAAAGTGAACTCAAGAGTGGATTTCGGCAAAATCAAGCATCTGGCAGAAGCCCCCGATCTTCTTGAAGTGCAAATCCAATCGTTTAAAGAATTTTTCCAGTTAGAAACAACTCCCGACAGACGAAATGTAGAAGGATTGTTTCGTGTGTTTAAAGACAATTTTCCAATTACTGATACCCGGAACATTTTCGTTCTGGAGTTTCTGGATTACTTTATTGATCCGCCCCGTTACTCAATTGAAGAGTGTATGGAAAGAGGATTGACTTACGCTGTTCCGCTTAAAGCCAAACTGCGTTTGAGTTGTAATGATGAGGAACATGTGGACTTCCAGACAATTGTTCAGGACGTATTCCTTGGAAATATCCCTTACATGACACCCCGTGGTACTTTTGTAGTTAACGGAGCTGAAAGGGTAGTAGTTTCCCAGTTACACCGTTCACCAGGTGTATTCTTTGGTCAATCGGTTCACCCTAATGGCACCAAAATTTACTCTGCGAG
>JANMFO010000061.1:0-17698 GCA_031374245.1 Chitinophagaceae bacterium
TTCAAAAACGTCAAAATTGCCAAAACGCCAATCACATCCCGTCTTGTCTTTACTATAATAACTTATATCACATATAACCGTACTTAGTTACACCACAGATAGAGGAAGCAAACATTCTGACTTTTAAAGAATCGATATAAACTTAGTTCTCCTTATTGTGCTGGGAATCGCCATAACACAATACTTTTAAAAAGTAGTAAATTAGCGGTTAACTAATAATATTCCATACAGGAAATTATATATCGTAACGATACATTAAAACAATGATCAATTTCATCATTTATATTATGGGTGTTTCCGGATCAGGTAAAACGACCATAGGTAAATTATTATCACAAAAAATTACAATTCCTTTTTTTGATGGAGATGATTTTCATTCGTCTGCGAATAAAGAAAAAATGAAGTCTGGTCACCCTTTGAATGATAATGACAGGAAAGAATGGTTACGGGGAATAAATAAGATGGCGAAGGAACAGGTTAAATTAAAAGGTGCTGTAATTGCCTGTTCTGCACTAAAAGAAAAATACAGAGTTATATTGAGTGAAGGTATGGCAGAACCGGTATGGATATTTTTAAACGGCAGTTATGATCAGGTGTACGAAAGGATGAAAAAGAGAAATGATCATTATATGCCTGTCCAACTTCTATCATCACAGTTTGAGAGCTTGGAAATTCCGGCCAAAGCATTTTCAATCGATATTAAAAATGAGCCGGAAGCCATCGTTGCAAAAATATATCAGCATTTAATTGAAAAGGAATCATTTATTTTATCTTCATAGACTGAATAAAGTATTGCTGTTATGCTGTTCATGATAATCGAAAAATTTCATCCGGGCAAAGTAAAAACCTTATATCAACGGTTTGAAGAAAACGGAAGGCTTATGCCTGAGGGTGTCAGTTATATTAATAGTTGGATTGATTCGAAAATCAACATTTGCTACCAGGTGATGGAAAGTGATTCGGAAGTAAAAATTCATGAATGGATAAGCAATTGGAATGACCTGGCTGATTTTGAAGTAATACCGGTTATAACTTCTGCGCAGGCAAAGGAAAAAGTATTTTCAAACTGATACTTCGTTTGCTAATAAATACTTACAGTCTCTATTTATATTCAGCTAATAAAATAGTAATCGAATTCACATTCCTCCTAAAATTGGCGTACACGAATGTTACTTAACCAAGCTAACATTAACAGCATTTGCACCTTTTGGTCCCATCTCTATTTCAAAGGTTACTTTATTATTTTCTTTTATTTCTTCTTTTAGAGAATTGATGTGTACAAAAACACTTTCCTGTGTTTCTGTGTCTTTAATAAACCCATATCCTTTTGCATCATTAAAAAAAGTAACTATTCCTTTTCGGATAAGATCTTCAGGGTTTACAGGAGCTTGTTTTGGAACACCAATCTCTATGTCCTCCAATTTTATCATTACTTTCTTTCTGGGATCTGGGGGTTTCGAAGAAAGGTTCCCATTTTCATCCAGATAAGCAAGCATATCGTCAAAACTCTTGCCGTCTTTTGCATTGTCTTTTCGTTCCTGCTTTCTTTCAGCTTTTTCTTTCTTGTTCTGTTGTTTTTTCTTTTCTCGCTCTTTTTTATTCCAGGTTTCTGCCATATTGCTTTTGTGTTTGTTTTTTAAATTTTCTATCCCGTTAGAAATGATAGTAAGGAGTGGATCTGATAAAAACTGAAAAAGTCTTCTACAGATTTAATTAAAGGTAAACTATTCTTACCTACTTTCTGTTTTCAGGAAAGAATGTGAATTAATAATGGCAAACAATTTTTATCCTTTCTGCCGGAAAACTGCTCATCCGGACTTTTTTTTGGAGGAAATATGCTAATTTTATGGTGTTGTAATTTATTCGTTTCAACCTATATTTTATGAAGAAACTATTCACTCTTATCGTTTTAGGTTTTTTTGTACTACCCGCTACTGCACAAAAAACAGAACTCTCAGTATCAAAAGCAGACACAACTAAAAAAATACAAACAGTTGATGCAGCCTGCGGTCAGTGCCAATTTAAAATGACCGGTAAAGGTTGTGATTTGGCTGTTCGTATTAATGGAAAATCATATTTTGCAGATGGCACAACAATAGACGAACATGGTGATGCTCATGCAAAAGACGGTTTTTGCGAGGCTATCAGAAAGGCTGAAGTGCAGGGTGAAATAATAAATAACCGGTTTAAAGTAACTTACTTCAAACTCGTAAAACCAGAACCGAAATAACTTTTCGGTAAGATTGCCTTTTTAGTTTTTCAATATTTTAAATTCCACCCTTCGGTTTAGTTGCCTGTTTTCATCAGTGTCGTTGGCTACTACTGGCCTTGTTTCTCCATAACCTTGTGATATAATTCTGTTAGTTGTAATTCCCTTCGAAATAATATATTCCATAACAGACCTGGCTCTGTTGTCACTTAATTTATAATTATAGTCGTCAGAACCCCGGCTATCGGTATGGGCACTCATTTCTATTTCAATAGCAGGGTTTTCTGTCAGCAATTTTACCACCCTGTCCAGTTCTATATAAGATTCCGGACGCAGGTTCCACTTATCAAAATCAAAGAATACATTATTTAACCGTACAACCTGGCCAATTTCAATAGGCACCAGGTATAGATCTTTATGTATCTCTTTATAACCAGCTTTTACCAGGGAATCTAAATTCAGGTTTTCTGACTGTGCGAAAAAATGATCAGCAGTAGCCCTTATGCTGTAATTTTTATCATACGGCAATACAATCTTGAAAGCACCATCAGTTGGATTGGAAACTGCATTACCCGCAGATACTCCATCAGGCAAAGTTTCATAAATCAACGAAGCACTGATAGGTTGTTTTGTTTTTGAATTATATACATTGCCGATTACCAATAACACTGGGTCAGGTTTTTCCCGTTCTAATAATTTAACCCGTACGATATCACTTTCACCAATAGTATTCAAACTGGTAGTTAAATAAGCATATTCACCACCTGCATCTAACGTGAAGAATGCATCCCAATCCTCTGTGTTAATCGGAGCACCAAGGTTAGCAGGATCACTCCATTTCTCCCAGGTTTTATCAAGGCGGCGGCTCATCCATATATCATTATCGCCTAAACCACCCGGACGATTACTGCTGAAATATAAGGTGATGCCATCGGATGCCAGGTAAGGGGTCATTTCGTTATACCTGGATAAGTTAATCTTTTTACCTAAACTTTTTGGTTCCGTCCAGGTGCCATCTCTTTCCAGAAAACATACATAGATGTCATTGTCCACGCCACCTTTATCTTCTGTCATGTATAACAACAGTGTTTGCCCATCATGCGCCATGGTAGCTCCATTCTGGCGTCCCCGATCATATTTGTAATAATTTTTGATCTTCAGCATTTCCGGCTTGCTCCAGGTGTCGTCATCTTTCAGATAACTCATACTTACACCATTGCCTACATAATCACCATTAATGAATGCATTTCTTATTAGAATCCTGTTATTGTCCGGCGATATCCAATAAACGGCATTGTATTCATACGTATTCAATGGGTATCCCATATGAATAGCTTCGCTCCATTTCCCATAACGATTTCTAAACGCATACCAGATGTCCTGTGAATTGCGTACCGAATTGTATTTCGTATTAGAAGGATGATTCTCGCAGATAAAAAATAGAATGTTTCCATCAGCGGACACAGTGGGTCTTAATTCTGAAAGTTCCGTATTAATGGTCGGGCCTAAGTTTTCAATCTTAATAATAGTACCCGCATTTATAATATTGTCTTTTTGAGGTATTAGTGTTCCTGATGTATCTGAGGTATGAGCAGGCTGTGCGGTTAAATGCCCGATGCATATTACTATGCTAAAAAAAAGGACTACTTTTTTCACAAGTTTGGATTTGAAACAAAATAATACAAAATTATAAGACCTAATAATGGTGATGCCAGGTAAAGTCGAAAGGGGTACTGCCAGTAATATAAACAGCAGGTTTACAGGCTTTTTTGGAATTTTTGAATACTTATCGTAATTTTTGACCTAAACCAATTTAGTTATGACCAACACAATGCCAAAAACTGCCATCCAAATTATTTTGGGTGTATTCCTGCTGACATTTACAGCTGTAAGCTGCAACAATGGAGGTGGTGATAAAAAAGAACCTACTACAGATACACCTGCTGTAGTAGCTCCGCCGCCACCGATGATGGATACTATTAAAAAGGACACACCTACGGCTACTACCAGACCCGTAAAAACTCCTGATTAAACTGCACAGTAAATTTTTATTATCGTTCCGGTTTTCTTTTTTCATTTAAACAATAGAAGATTGTTAGCCGGAACGTTTTTTTTATTTCTACTCTCAGTATTGTGCCAGAGATTAAAGCATCTGCATTTCAAAATCCTTCCTGACACACCTTTGTCACTCTGCTATTCATCGCATATCTCACTGAAAAAAATCCTGATACTTTTTAGTGTTGACTGAAAATACAAACGATACACATATGGCTCAACCTGCGTAAAAGCCCAATTTTAAAATTGAGTACCCTTTTCCAGAAGTACAACTTCTCAATAAATATTTCGCATCTCTATCATAGATACTTGCTATATAAACGACATGATTTATTTTCGTGCATGGCTTTATTAGAAGTAGCTGGCATCAGTAAGCTGGAAAAAGAAAATTTTACAGTAAAAGAGATAAGTTTTACTCAGCAATTCTCGCAAAGAATAGCAATTGCCGGAGAAACTGGTTCAGGCAAATCAACCCTGCTGAAAATTATTGCCGGACTCATTCAACCGGATGCCGGTAAAATAATTTTTGATGGTAAAAGGGTGTTAGGGCCATTGGAGAAACTAATTCCCGGCCATCCGGATATAGCTTACCTGAGCCAGCACTTTGAATTGCGGAATAATTATAGAGTAGAAGAAGAATTAGAAAGCAAGAACTTATTGACTGATGAAGAAGCTTCGACTATTTATGCCATTTGCAGGATTCAGCATTTACTAAAAAGAAAAACAGACCAACTTTCCGGTGGAGAACGACAAAGAATAGTATTAGCAAGGCTGCTTACCGCATCTCCAAAGCTATTGCTGTTGGATGAACCGTTTTCCAATCTGGATGCAGCACATAAAAATATTATCAAATCAGTGCTGGAGGATATTGGTACAAAATTGAGTATCACCTGTATCCTGGTTTCGCATGATGCAATGGATAGTCTTTCATGGGCAGAAACCATAATTGTGATGAGGGAAGGGCAAATTATCCAGCACGGCACACCTGAACAAGTCTATAATCAACCTGTAAACGAATATTGCGCCGGACTTTTGGGGGAATATAACTTGATTAGTAAAACAAATACTGCTGCTTTTATTAAAAATAACGAAAGTAAAGCAGAGAAAAAGAAGCTTCTTATCCGGCCTGAGCATTTAAACATTGTATCAAAAAGTGATAGTGCAATAAACGGAATAGTCGTAAATATTTTATTTTTCGGAAGTTATTATAATATTGATGTATTAGTTGGTAAACAATTGATACGACTTAAATCAACTAATAACCAATTTGTAAAAGGAGATACAGTTTATTTATCATTAGCCCCTGAAAAACTTTGGTATGTATAAATAATATACTTTATTATTTCGTAGAAGTACATTCCTTATTTTCATACCAAGATTAAAGCATTGCCAATGCAACAAAAGCAATACGGTATTTTTTCACTTCCGGTTATAGTTGGCGCATTGGGATTTTTTGTAGATATCTACGACCTTTTACTCTTCAGCATTGTCCGCCGTTCCAGTTTTACAGAATTAGGTGTTGCCGAAGCCAATTTAAAAACGGTTGGTGAAAGTATAATCAGCTGGCAAATGATAGGCCTTACTGTTGGCGGTATTTTATGGGGAATACTTGGCGATAAGAAGGGCAGGAGACAAGTGTTGTTTGGTTCAATACTTTTATATTCTGTAGCCACAATTGCCAACGGCTTTGTTACAACTATTGAGCAATACACCTGGCTTCGTTTTATCGCCGGTTTGGGATTAGCAGGTGAACTCGGAGCAAGTATTACACTAACCAGTGAATTATTGCCTAAAGAAAAACGTGGTATTGCAGCAGCTATCATTGCTACAAGTGGTGTAATGGGAACTATTGCTGCTTATTTTGTTCATACCCTGAGCAATGAAGACTGGAGGTTGTGTTATTTTATCGGTGGTGGTATGGGACTTGCTTTGTTATTTTTAAGAGTAAAAGTGCTAGAAAGTAAATTATATGATACAGTGAAATATGCCAAAGTGAAAATGGGAAGTTTCTGGATGCTGCTGAATAATCGGGAACGATTTTTTCGCTACCTGAGAGCTATTACCATCGGGTTGCCTGTTTGGTATGTTATAGGGATACTTATCAGTTTTTCTGATGAGTTTGCAAAACAGTTTGGGATAACAGGATTTGATCAGCCGAAGGCCCTGATGCTGCAATATGTTGCTTTAGCTTTCGGCGATATGGGTGCAGGTTTTCTGAGTAATTACATCAAAAGCAGAAAGAAAACACTACTGATCTACTATTATATCCTCACAGTCTTTATTATTCTGTTCTTTGCACTAAAGGGGGGTGGCAATGTTTTTAATATGTATTTACTCTGCATGGGACTTGGATTTGGTTCGGGCATTTCTGTTTTATATATAACAATGAGTGCAGAGCAGTTTGGCACAAACCTCAGAGCTACTGCTGCAATTTCAATTCCAAACCTGGTACGGGGGTTTCTTCCATTAATTATTATCTTATTCAAATTTTTAAGAGGGGATACGGTACTTGGTAATTATGTAACCGCTGCTTGGGTTACCGGTACAATCATATTGCTGATAGGTTTTATTTCTGTGTTTAATACAAAAGAAACCTTCGGAAAGGACATGGATTTTATTGAAGAATAATTATTCAGGAAATGTAGCTATGCTTTTCTCCTTTCATTTTATAAGACTCTGCCTCAGCAGAAACTAGCTTACTTTTGCCACTATGCAGAATACAACGGCCTCTTTCGAAGCTATATTGTCCAAATTAAAGATCGATGCACTCAATGAAATGCAAGTGGCTTCTATTGAAACTATTTCAGGGAACAATAATGTGATGCTGTTATCCACAACCGGGTCAGGCAAAACCCTTGCTTTTTTATTACCAATACTTCAACTGCTGGATCCGGCAAAAAAGAATACACAAGCCATCATTATAGTTCCATCCCGTGAGTTGGCGTTACAAATTGAAACGGTTTTTAAGAACATGGGGACATCGTTCAAAGTAACCTGCTGCTATGGTGGACACTTAAGAGAAACAGAGGAAAATAATTTAAGACAGGCCCCGGCACTAATAATTGGTACCCCGGGAAGATTAGCTGACCATATTCGAAGAGGAAATATTACTATTGAAAGTATCGACACATTAGTTTTAGATGAGTTTGATAAATCGCTGGAGCTTGGCTTTATTGATGAAATGTCTTTCATCATTGGTTCATTAAAATCATTGAAGAAAAGAGTATTGACTTCGGCAACGGAAGCAGTCGAAATCCCTGATTTTATCGGGCTTGCTGATGATGCAGTGAAACTAAATTTTCTGGATAGCAAAAACGAAAAATCAGCGGGACTTGCTGTTAAAATGATGGTGAGTGATGGGAAAGATAAATTGGAAACACTTTTCCGGTTAATCTGTATGCTCGGGAATAAGTCAACCATTATTTTTTGTAATCACCGTGAATCGGTGGAGCGAACCAGTAACTGGCTGAAAGAAAAAGATATAGTCAATGTATTTTATCATGGTGCATTAGAGCAGCAGGAGAGAGATGCAGCGTTATGTAAGTTCAGAAATGGGACAGCCAATGTATTAGTAACGACAGATCTGGCTTCAAGGGGATTGGATATTGCAAATATCCGTTACATCATTCACTATCATCTGCCCGGCACTGAAGATGTTTTTACACACCGTAATGGACGAACTGCACGGATGGAAGCCAGCGGAACCGCAATCCTCATTTTATCACCTGAAGAAAAACTACCTGGCTACATTGATGCTGACATAGAAACAATAGAATTACCTGAAACAAGCACCTTACCGGAAAAACCTCAGTGGTCAACATTGTTTATTTCTTCCGGGAAAAAAGATAAGATTAATAAAATTGACATTGTAGGTTTTCTGTCCAACAAGGGACAACTAAAAAAGGAAGATATCGGCTTAATAGAGGTTAAAGATTTTTTCTCTTTCGTTGCGGTAAAGAAAATAAAAGTGAGTCAAACGCTGCAACTAATCAAAGAACAGAAAATGAAGAATAAAAAAATTAAAATAGCAGTTGCAAAATAATAATTTCATAGGAATCTATTTTACAAAAAATCTTCCATTCAGGTATGAAGTATTTATTATTATCTGTAATTAGTTGGACACTTTGTTGTTTAATACCGGCAGCAGCTCAAAAAAAAGCTATCTCGCCAAAAGGAAAACTCTTTATCATTGGTGGTGGTGACCGGCCACCTTCTTTAATGAAATCACTGGTAGCTACAGCTGAGTTATCGCCAACCGACTATGTGGTAGTATTGCCCATGTCCAGTGAAAATCCGGATACTTCTTATTTTTATTTCAAGACTGACCTCGAACCTGTATGTCAGAATAAGATTGTTAATTTTAATTTCACCAAAGAAAAGGTAAATGACAAAAGCTGGCTGGACTCTCTGGAACATGCTAAACTGATTTTTATAACCGGTGGCGACCAGGATCGCTTTATGAAAATTGTTTTCAATACACCTGTATTTAATTCCATTCATACGGCTTATACAAATGGTTCCACCATTGCAGGTACCAGTGCAGGTGCCGCTGTAATGAGTCAGCATATGATTACAGGCGCAGAACTGACAGATACAACTTACCGTGCTACGTTCAGAAAACTGCAGCATAATAATATTGAGATAAAAGAAGGTCTTGGATTATTAACAACGGCTGTTATAGATCAGCATTTTATTATACGGAGCCGCTACAATCGTTTGCTTTCTGCCATTGCTAAATATCCATCTCTTGCCTGCATAGGCATTGATGAAACTACTGCGATAATTGTAAAAGCTAACAAAATAGAAATAACCGGAGTAGGACAGGTGGTTGTCTTACAAAACCCTAAAGATTTGAAAATAACTGCTGACGGATTAATAAAAATAAAAGACCTGAAGTTCAGTATTTATACAAATGGCGATCATTTTTTGATCAATCAACCCCGTTGATTTATAAGTATAGTGCGCTGCCAAATGAATGTTGTGATTTAATTAATGCTTATTAACCCATTACTACTGAAAACAATCGTTTGCTTCAGGTGTTAATAACTAAATTTATAATGTGGGTTACTTTTTATTCGATTTTGTATTAACAGCATCTGCCGCTGTTTTCTTCTTATTTTTGCAGCAGACCTAACTATTTCTTGCCCCTCTTATTTACTGAAAAACAAAAATTAATTATGGCAACAAAAGTAACGTTTACACTTTCTGCAGAAGTAGTGGCAGAAGCAACTTCAGGATTATTACTGGGCGAATTCAACAACTGGGATTACAACAATGGTATTAGTTTAAAAAAACAAAAAGACGGCTCTATGAAGGCCTCTGCTAACCTGGAAGCTGGCAGAACATACCAATACCGCTATTTATTAAATGATGGCAGATGGGTAAACGACCATAATGCGGAACAGTTTATATATGCAGAAGGTTTTCATGTTGAGAACTGTGTAATTAACGTACCGGCAACAGAGCCCAAAGCCCCAAAAGCTAAAAAGGCAACTGTAAAAGCTAAGGCAGAAGTTGCTTTAGCGGATGATTTAACCAAAATCGAAGGAATTGGTAAAAAGATTAATGAATTGCTGGCAGCTGAAAATATTACCAGTTATAAAGAGTTATCAAAATTATCTGCAAAGAAATTAAAAGGTATTCTGGAAGCAGCAGGTAACAAATTTTCAATGCATGATCCAACTTCATGGCCAAAGCAAGCCAAACTGGCTGCCGCTGGCAAATGGAATGAGCTGGATGAGCTGCAAAAAGAATTAGTCTCCGGAAAATAATTTCCCTCTTACTTATTGAACTCTATCAACCAACCCGGAATGTAAGTTCCGGGTTGGTGTTTTACAGGGCTGAGGCTTTACCCAAAGCCTGGTTTTTACAAGATTTACTGTTTTCCTGCCTCACAAAGTGAAAGAAATAATTTAAATTTATTTATTCTTTCCAGGCACACTAACCAACCCAAGGCGTATGAAAATTCTATTGAGGTGTTTCATTATAGTGGCTGCACTAACAATAAGCCTGAATAGCAATGCTATTACTATCTATGAAATAAGCTACGAGTTTAAGGGTAATACTGATTTTCCAAAATACACTGCGTTTTTAGTAAGGTATGGGAATGGTACAGGTTTTATGCGGGTAAAATATTTTAATAAAACTTTTACCGAAACATATGTTGTAAATATGGAGTTTGATGAAGCAGAAAGCAGATCGAAAATAAATGGAAAATTTCACCTCACACTTCAGTTTAAAGGAAAGAACCCCCAATATATCATCAACACTTCGAAGGATAAAACAAAAGAAGCTTACAATCCGGATCTCTTGTGGTTTAAAAAACTTCCATCAGAAACAAATTTTGTTCCCTGGGGTGTTACTTCGCTGAACACTGATGGTACTTATGAGCAAGGAAGGATCATTTCAATGAAGCTGATGAATACAAGTGATCTAAGCAAAGCTTATGTCCGTTCTTATTTTTTAGAAACTGAATCTTTTTATGCCAATTTATTCAGTCCACAGGAAAACACGGTTTCAAATCCCACTACTACTAACCCAACCACAACACCAGTAACCACACCTGCTGTTAATAACGCAAAAATCCATTTCATTGTAGTAGCTGCCACGGATGATCCCCGCATAGGCAGCAGTGTGGCAAAAGATGTAACCAATTTCTATAGCCAGATAAAAGATGTTTCTGTTTTTTTAAACTTACCGCTGATGTATACAGAAATTAAAGGCAGCAAATTTGGCAAAGCCAGTGTGGAAACTGCATTGGATAATTTAAAACCTGCGACTAACGATATTGTCATTTTTTATTACTCAGGTCATGGCTATAGTAACGGGCAAAATACTACACAGGCATATCCGCAATTTGATTTGCGGCAAAGCCGGTTCGATGATATTACAGTTGCTACGTTAAATGCTTCAGATGTTTATAACCGTATTAAAGCAAAAAATGCCCGGCTCAACCTTATCATTACCGATTGCTGTAATTCCAATCTTGGTTTATTAAAACCTGAAGGCAAAAACTTTGCACAAACCGCAAAGTCTTTAATGACTTGGGAGAAATCCTTTTGCTATGATCTCTTTATGAGATCAAGAGGTTCTATACTTGCCGCTGCAGCTAAAAAAGGGCAGTATGCGTATGGCAATACTGATTTAGGAGGATATTTTACTTCCAACATTATCACTGCTATGGAAAAACAACTGAGTAAGTTTCAGAACTCATCACCAACATGGGATTCGATAATTGCCGAAGCACAGTCTGCAACCGTTAGTCTTAGTATGTCAAACCTTTGTTCTGCCACTACCTCTTGCAGACAGGACCCTGTCTATTTAGTAGATGTCAGAAAGTAAGTGCCTGCTTGAATAAAGAATTTATTGCATTTTGGCCGCTGCTGCAACTGGCTTTTCATAAATAAACCGAACCATTGCATTCTTCTGCTCATCAGAGGTAAGGTATAGCTGGTAGCGTTTATCACCGGCATACACTATCATCAATGCTGTATTAGGAGGGATAGTACCGAGGTTTTCTCCTACCATAATCAGTTCCTGCTCGGTACGTTTCAAATCAATTCTTATTGTTATTGAAACAGGCTTTGTTGTGAGCATTTTTCTGGAAACCAGCGGCATATTGTTAGCAAATACAGAAATGGTATCGCCATCAATCTGTCCGTTATCATAAAAGTCGATTTTAATGTTGCCGGTATCTACTTTTATTTCTTTTACCAGTTCAGCTTTTCGGTTTGTCAGCGACGGAGGTAACTTAAGTTCGGGTTTGAAAGTGGACTTGTCAAACCTCGTCAACACTATTGTACCTGGAGGGCAGTTTTGTTTGCCATCCATCGTTTTACCTGTCCATGAACCACGCAACTGTTCTTCAGTAACCACATTACCCCCTCCTTTATGGTAAGTAAGCTGGTATTTTTTTATACAGGGGATACAATCACTCGGAACATGAAAGGTTGTTACGCCAATTTCATTGATAGAAATACTGTTACTATCTTTTTTATAAACCCCTTCAAAATTTTCTTTTACATAGTTGGTCGTATCGGAATAATGATAGGAAACCCCTGTTATTTTAGTGCCGGCCACCTGTAGCTGAAATTCAATATTGTAAACAGGCATACAACCTCCCTCGTTCATAACAAGCCTGCCTTTCCAAATACCATTAATATCCTGTGCTTGTGTAAGTAGAGGTATAAGAAAAAGATTAAATAATATAATTCGACGTAACATTATGCAGGAAAAATAGATGAAAAAAGGAAAGTAAAGGAAAAAATTACAGAAACGGTCAAATTATCCTTTCTGCTATCAAATAACAGATTAAGTCTACCTGGTTTCCTGGTATTTAAACCGTACAACAGCATTCTTCTGTTGGGTAGACGTAATACGTACATCAAAACGTTGCCCGCCTGATTCTACAATCATTAATGAAGTATTGGGAGGAATGCGGCCCAGGTTTTCTGCTACCATTACCAGTTCATGTTCGGCATTATCTTTATCCATTTTTAATTTTACAATAAGTGGGGACGCAGTTAGCCGTTTGGCAGATAACACCAACTTATTATCAAGGTATACTGAAATAGTGTCCCCATCAATCTCACCATTATCATATAATTTTACAGTAACATCCGGGTCGCTTACTGTAAGCACTTTTACCAATTCGTTAGTACGGTTCTTTAATACTGCTGGCTTGGGAACAACTGGTGGATTAGGGTTTGTAACAGGTGGTATAATGACTTTTGTTATTGCTGAATCAGTTTTCGGCTTTGTTACCGGCGGATTGGTTTTTACTATTGGCTTTTGAGTAACCGGTTGTTTAACGGGTGGCTTTGGCACAACTACAGGCTTTTTTTCTGGTGCCGTTACTTTTGAATTATCTGTAATTTTCTTTACTGGCGGTTGGTTTACAATAACCGGAGTTGTTTTTATTTTACCCCGCAAAAATGGTTCAACATAAAAATCAGAAGTAGTCACTTTTCTGAGGTATACTTTACCACCACCACAATTTTCTCCTTGCTTATTCATCAACCCATCCTTCTCGTACTTACTTGTGAAAGTGCCCTCCAGGAATTCTTCTTTACCTGAACGTTCATATTTGAATATACATTTCATAATGCAGGCCGCAGTGCCGCCCGACATTTTAAGCTCAACAGTTTTGATTTCCCTGATTAAAGCATTTTGGCCGGCTTTGTTGTATGTTCCGGTAAGTGTGGCCTTGCCATAAAAAATAGTATTGAGGTATGAATAGGAGACACCGGAAACAGAACTGCCTGTTTGCTTGACCTGCAATTCGAATTTGTATTGATCAAAACTTTCAGTAACAAAATAACCCCTCCAGATACCCGTAAGATTTTGTGCAGACGAAGTGAATCGGGTAAATGGGATCAGCAAAGAAAGTAAAAATAAGTACCTGGTTACAGTCCTTTTCATCAGGCTTCAAAACTAATAAATAGTTGGTATTACCCGATTGGTCTCCGGGCAATAGTTTGTTAATTTTAGAAGCCAAAATTTGCTAAATTTGCAGCCTATTTAAAACGAGGAATTTATTTCATGATCAACATTACATTACCGGACGGTGCAGTAAGGCAGTATGAGAAAGGAACTTCATCATTAGACATTGCAAAATCTATATCGGAGGGATTGGCCAGAAAAGTTTTAGCGGCCAGCGTAAACGGGCAGGTGTGGGATGCCGCCAGACCCATTTCAGAAGATGCTGCTGTAAAACTGCTGACATGGAATGACACGGACGGTAAAAACACTTTCTGGCATTCATCCGCACACCTGATGGCCGAAGCGGTTGAATTAATGTTTCCCGGAGTAAAATTTTGGGTAGGCCCCCCTGTGGAAAATGGATTTTACTATGATATGGATTTGGGTGAAAAAAAGATGAACGAAGAAGATTTGCTGTCATTGGAAAAGAAGATGAATGAATTAGCGAAACAAAATAACATTTTTGCAAGAAAAGAAGTTGCCAAAGCTGATGCCGAAAAATACTTTGCTGATAAGGGCGATGAATACAAACTGGATTTGCTTAGTGGATTAACAGATGGCGAAATAACTTTTTATACCCAGGGCAGTTTTACTGATCTCTGCCGTGGGCCGCATATTCCCAATACTGGTTTTATTAAAGCAATAAAACTAACCAGCATTGCCGGTGCTTACTGGAAAGGCAATGAAAAAAATAAAATGCTTACCCGGGTATATGGCGTTACCTATCCTTCTCAAAAAGAACTGGATGAGTACCTGCACATGCTGGAAGAAGCAAAGAAAAGAGATCACCGGAAGTTGGGAAAAGAGTTAAGCATTTTCACTATGGACGATGATGTGGGTCCCGGTCTTCCTTTATGGATGCCTAACGGAACTATCATCATTGAAGAGTTGGAAAAACTGGCAAAAGAAACAGAATTAGCTGCCGGATATAAAAGAGTTGTTACCCCTCATATTGCTAAAGAGAGTATGTATCTGACCAGTGGTCATCTGCCATACTACAAGGATAGTATGTTTCCCCCGATGGAATTGGATGGGACAAAATATTATCTGAAGGCTATGAACTGCCCGCACCACCATAAAATTTTTGCGGCAGAACAAAAAAGTTATAAAGACTTGCCATACCGTTTGGCAGAATATGGCACTTGTTATCGTTACGAACAAAGTGGTGAATTATTTGGATTGATGAGGGTGAGATGTTTGCACATGAATGATGCACATATCTATTGCACCAAAGAACAATTCTATGAAGAGTTCAAAGCAGTGAATGAAATGTACCTTAAATATTTTAAAATATTTGGTATTGATAAATATGTGATGAGGCTCTCCTTACACGACCCGAAAAAACTTGGACAGAAATATGTAGATGAACCAGAGCTCTGGAAAGAAACGGAAGAACTGGTTCGGGATGTATTGATTAAAACCAACACTCCCTATATAGAAGTACAGGATGAAGCTGCTTTTTATGGCCCAAAGATTGATGTACAGATTTGGAGTATTATTGGTCGTGAATTTACATTAGCTACTAACCAGGTTGATTTTGCGCAGGGCAGAAGTTTTAAATTGGAATTTACTACCCCAGATAATAAGACTGAGACACCATTAATTATCCATCGGGCCCCACTGGGAACCCACGAACGTTTCATCGGCTTTTTGCTGGAACACTATGCTGGTAAGTTTCCACTATGGCTGGCACCGGTACAGGTAAAAGTGTTGCCTATCAGCGATAAGTTTTTAGACTATGCAAAATCCGTTTCTGATAAACTGAAAAAAGCAGATATTCGTAGTGAAGTTGATGACCGTCATGAAAAAATAGGGAAGAAAATCCGTGACACAGAGCTAATGAAAGTGCCTTACATGCTGGTAGTAGGTGAGAAGGAGATGAATGAAAATAAAGTGGCGATACGGCGACAAGGAAAAGGTGACTTGGGTGCAAAAACAGTTGATGAATTTTTGACTGAAGCAGTGGAAGAAATTAATGACAGAAGAGGAGAATAAATCTGTATTTTTAGTATCCTCAATCCCTGTGAGGAAATATTTAATAATTTAAAACAAATGCCCCAACAGGGAATGGGGTTTCACTTAAAAAAAGTAAATGGCAGTACCACAAAAACCCGGAGGCGGGTTCAGCAGACCACCCGGTGGCGGAGGTTTCAGACCTGGCGGCGGCGGAGGAGGATTTAACAAAGGCGGTTTCAGGGGCAGGTTTGCTCCCCGCAAAGAAGCAGAACATCGTATCAATAATTTTATCCGTGTTCCGCAAGTACGATTGGTAGGAGAAAATGTAGAAGTCGGTATTTATGATACCGCAGTAGCATTAAAGATGGCACAGGATCAGGAACTTGATCTGGTAGAAATTTCACCAACAGTAGACCCACCGGTTTGTAAGATTATTGATTACAACAAATTCCTCTACGATAAGAAGAAGAAAGAAAAGGAGATGAAAGCGAAAAGCAAAGTCTCTGAAGTAAAAGAAATACGTTTTACCCCTAACACGGATGATCATGATTTTGACTTCAAAGCAAAACATGCCATTGAGTTTTTAAAAGATGGAAACAAGGTAAAGGCATATGTACAATTTAAAGGTCGTGCAATACAGTTTCAGGATAGAGGGCAATTGCTTTTATTGAAGTTTGCAGAAAGATTGACTGATATTGGTATACTGGAAAGTATGCCAAAGATGGAAGGAAGGAGGATGCTGGCAATGTTTGCTCCAAAAGGCAAAAAGAAACCATAACACTTATAACAACCAATTAATATATGAACCCGTTCTGCTTTTGGCCGGACGGGTTCTGTATTTAGAGTAGCTGAGAGATTGTTCATCACTTTAATTATACCGTTGGTACAATATTCAACGATTACTCATACTAAACCATTCCTTTCCGTATCTTGAACCATTAACAAAAAACTGATTTATATGCATTTATCATTTCGCCGTTTTTTTCTTTTGTTCGTAACGATATTTATTACTGCTACAGTAATTGCACAACCAACTAATGGCAGCCGGCCAGATACAAGCCGTAGACCTACACCTCCATTAGCATCGCAGGGTCCGAAACCGTACAAAGAAGTAATTACTTCTAAAGCTGTTTCTGATGGTGGTTTGTTTTTAGTACATAAAATAGAAGACAAATATTATTTTGAAATACCGGACTCATTATTTTATCGTGATGTTCTTGTGGTTAATCGCCTTTCCAAAGCCGGTGCAGGCATGCGGGTTGGTGGATTTGCCGGATATGCAGGAGACGATATCAGCCGGAACGTTATTCAATTTCAAAAAGGACCAAATAATAAAATATTCCTGCGCAATATTTCTTTTTCGGAATATAGCAAGGATTCAACATCATCAATGTTTACTGCTGTAAAAAGATCGAATGTGCAGCCCATTGCAGCTTCTTTCGATATAAAGTCATTAGGCAAAGATTCCAGCGGCGTTGTTATAGACGTTACAGAATATATAAATGGTGATAACGACATACTGCATTTCAGCAGCAGTTCAAAATCACTCTACAGGATTAGCATGATTCAATCTGATAAATCTTATGTTGAAACGGTAAGGTCTTATCCGATTAACATAGAAATAAAATCAGTAAAAACCTATGGCCGTACACCGGCACCACCTGCTGGTGGTGGTTTTGGGCCTGCAGCACCTACGGGTAATCTTACTGTAGAAATAAACAGTTCATTGGTATTACTTCCCAAAGTACCTATGCAAACAAGATATTTTGATAAACGAGTAGGATACTTTACAACTGGATATACAGATTATGATGCCAATCCACAGGGAGTAGAAAATATCATCATGGTTAAAAGATGGAGACTGGAACCAAAAGATGAGGATGCAGAAAAATATAAAAGGGGAGAACTGGTAGAACCTAAAAAGCCTATCGTTTTTTACATTGACCCAGCTACTCCCAAAAAATGGATTCCTTATTTAATAATGGGAGTTAATGATTG
>JANMFO010000095.1:0-20721 GCA_031374245.1 Chitinophagaceae bacterium
GGTGCAGTATCATTATGAAAAGCATGTTGAGCACCTTCGTATATGTATAACTCGTATTTAATTTTATTTGCTTTCAACGCTTCTTCGTAAGCAGGAATGCCTTTGTTTACACCTTCATCCAATGCACCGTAGTGCAATTGAACAGCCGCTTTTATTTTTGCTACATCTTCTGCTGCTGGTTGTCGCCCATAAAATGGTACAGCCGCTTTTAATGATGGAATATTTACCGCAAGGTTATTAGACATAGCACCGCCCCAGCAAAATCCCACACATCCGTATTTACCATTGCTATCTTTTCTGGAAGGGAGGTAGTCAAATACGTTCATAAAATTTTTCAGGTTGTCTTCCGGTTTCAGTTGCTGAAATTTTGTTCTGGCTTCATCTGCATTCTCTGGAGTGCCACCCAGCGGTGCCAATGCATTCGGAGCAATAGCGAGATAACCAGCTTTGGCTGCTCTTCTTGCCACATCTTCAATATGTGCATTCAATCCACGGTTTTCATGTATTACTATTACCGTTCCATATTTCTTTTCTTCTTTTGGCCTTGCTACATAAGCTTTCATTTCTGCCGGCACACCGGGGTAAGTTATATACTCAGTAAAAAGGTCTTCATCGCTTGTAACAGCTGCATGAGCATAATTTACTTCCAGTAATGGTAATAATGTCATTGCCGCAGCAGTACCGCCAGCAAGTAATGCAAGGCGACGCAAAAAATCATTGCGGGAAAGTGGCTTATGAGTATACTCATCGTAGAGGTTAATGATACGCTGGTCCATGGCAAAATTTTTAGTGTATTGAAGTTAAGTATTTTAACAGTAATACAATGTTTTGCTAAAAAGCTTTGTCGCATCTTTTACACAAACCTCATGGCATAAAAATAGCGTCATACTAAAGTAATAAATGAAGAAAACCACTTAACAATTTTCCGCATGAATCTATTTATTACTAAAAACTATGTGTCCATGAAACGTATTTTAAAAATTACCGTCGTAGCATTTGCAATAGTGCTCGGCAGTGCTTTGCAAAACAAAGCATCGGCCCAGTATTCTCCCAATGACGATGTTTCCTATCAAAACTTTTATGATGAACTAAGTCCTTATGGCGATTGGATTGAGTACCCTGGCTATGGTTATGTATGGCAACCGCAAATGGGTGATGATTTCAGGCCCTACAGTTCCGGTGGCCAATGGGTTTGGAACGATGATTATGAATGGATGTGGGTTTCTGATTATGACTGGGGTTGGGCACCATTTCATTATGGTCGCTGGTTCGAAGATGATAATTATGGTTGGCTATGGCAACCGGGCTATGAATGGTCACCGGCTTGGGTAGCCTGGAGAGATGGCGGAGACTATTATGGTTGGGCACCTTTGCGGCCGGGCATTAATATCAGTATCAATTTTAATATTGGCAGTTATAATCCTCCAAACAATTACTGGTGTTTTGCACCGAGGCGTTACATCACTTCCCGAAACATTTTTGATTATTGTTTAGACAGAAGACAGAATGTAACTATCATTAATAACACTACTATTATTAATAATTTTAATTATGGCCGTAACGGATTCAGAACTGGCCCACGCCGTTATGAAGCAGAAAGGTATTGCGGAACCATCAGGTCAGTATCTTTCCGTCAATCGTACACACCGGGAAGAACACAGTTCAGAAATAATGAAGTAAGTGTTTACCGTCCAAATGTTCGCCAGGATAATAACAGGAATTTCACTCCCCGTGAATTTAACCGGTACGATAGGCAAAGTACCGGTAACAGGGGTCAAAGAAATGATAATGGTTTTAGGAGAGATGATAATAATAACCGGAATGATAATAGGACAGTCCGTGGTAATGACTTGCCTAATCGTCAACCACAGAATAATAATGGTTCAAATGATAGAAGAAGGTTTGAACGTAATGATGACAATGGTCAGCAACCAAATCGCAACAACGATGTAAGGACACCAAGGCAAATAGAAAGACCAAATGGCAATTCAAATAACCCTAATGGTTCAACACAAGATCGCCGGTTCGATCGTAATGACAACAATGGTCAGCAGCCGAATCGAAACAACGAGGTAAGGGTACCAAGGCAAATAGAAAGACCTGATGCTACTACGAACAATGGCAATCGTTCAACAGATCGCCGCCGGTTTGATCGCAATGATAATAATAGTCAGCAACCAAATCGTAACAACGAGGTAAGAACGCCAAGGCAAATAGAAAGACCTGATATGAATCAAGGCAATAATAACCGGCAGTTTGAAAGACGCAATAGTAACAATGGTAATTCAAATACAGAAGTCAGGCAGCCGGGTAATGAAATGCGAAGAAATGAAAACAGAACTCAGCCCCAGCCTCAACGTCAGTCTTCACCACAGCCGGAACAAAGAAGGGTACAGGAACAACCCCGCCAACCCGAACGCCGGAGTGATGGAAATAACAGGCAACAGAATAGTAATGATGGTAATAAAGGCAATCGTAATGCCCGCAGGTTTTAATAACAACATTGGCATATACAGAATAAAAAAAAGACCCTTCGGGGTCTTTTTACTTTGATGAAACTATAGTTGTAAAATATCTTAGCCTACCTTTTTTACATTAACTGCGTTCATACCTTTTTTACCTTCCTGCAGGTCAAATTCAACTTTGTCGCCTTCATTTACCTGGTCGATAAGGCCACTGGCATGTACAAATGTTTCTTTGTTAGAATCGTCGTGTTTAATAAAACCGAACCCTTTTTCTGAATTGAAGAACTTTACAGTTCCTTGATTTTTGTCGCTCATTGTATTTTGTATTAATAATTAAATTGGCGTTGAAGATAAACCTTATATAGATAATGCAGGGAAAATTATGAACCCTTGTGAAAATCAATGACTTTTATTTTCGTAAAGCACTGGCAGTTAGGTTGATGTAGTATGTATTTTAATACTGGTCTGTTGCCAAAACCAGTCTTCAATATGGGCTCAAATGGTTTTTTTATTCATTTGGGAAAGAAAATGATATACACGGTTGCTCCCTGAAAGCTGGATAGTTTTTTTTGATTCTTAGCAAAAAGGAATTTATTTTCGGTTATAACCAGTTCAGCTGTATGGCTGATACCACTCCTGTAACGGGGCTCCTTTAAAAAACCATTAAGCAAATTTTTTGAAGACCAAAAATGCTAATGGGAAAAATTTTACTCATACTTATTGTTTTACTTTCTTATAGGTGCAATGCATATAGCCAGTCAATAACCGTTGACGATTTGCTGACCCTATCCTCGCTTTCACCTAAGAATATTGATGGTTATCTGAATAAGAAAGGTTTTGTTTCAGCTGGAAAAAGCTTACAGGATGATTTGATTGGTAAGACTTTTATTGAAAGTAAAAAAGCAAAATCAAAAGACACATTGGGTATCATCAGAAGCATCAGCCTGTACAAAAAGGAAGATATTGATTATTATGTTTTGCATACTTCATCCGTGCAGGAATTCCGGGATGGAAGTAACCGGCTAAAAAAGGCCGGATTTTTTACTGATAGCAGCAAGGGTAAGGGCTCAGCCGTGCCGATGCTTTTTCAAAAAAGAAATATCAGTGTAATTGGCCATTCAGAAATGGAGGAAGGTTACACGGAATATACTTTTTCGCTGCAAAAAAAGGAATTGCCAAATCCCAACAATATCCGGTACGCAGAAGATCTTGTCATGTTTGACTCCCATGAATACCTGGTTAGTTTCTTCGGGCAGAAAAATGTAAAACAAGATGTGTATTATTTTTCTGAGAAGGAACTGAAAAAATGCTCGGTGTTGTTTCCCAATACAAGCAAGCAGGTAACCTTTATCTGGAATGATGAAATTGCTTTGTCAAAACTATCTTATATTCTTATAAGTGGTATTTCGCCTACTGCAAGCGGCGTGCAATTTAGCGCAAGTGTTAGCGAGAACAAATGGAATTTAAAAAATGGAATTTCCTGTAATATGAGTATCCGGGAATTACTAGATCTAAACGGTGATGATTTTGAATTTTATGGACGCAATTCCGAGTTCTCCTACATGGTATCCCCGGAGAGCAAAGGTGATATTGATTTTAAAAAAGTTGGTATAACGCTTGGGTGTTTTGATTGCAGCAGTTCTCAATTGCTGGATCAAAAAAAAGTAAGTGCCGTCGATGCTGTTGATCGTGGGTTAGCTATGTATGTTGTTTACATTATGATTATGCCTTAGCAAAAAAAAACTCCGTCCTTATATAGAACAGAGTTGAATATTTCTTGAAAAATATCATGCTTCCACTTCCATGTAACTTTCTACCGGCTCACAGGTGCAAATCAAATTTCTATCACCATGAGTATTGTTTACCCTTGCTACAGAGGGCCAGAATTTATTCAGCGTAACATAATAGAGTGGGAAAGCAGCAGTTTGCCTTGAATAAGAATGTTTCCATTCGTCAGCAGTAATTACAAACTGTGTATGCGGAGCATTCTTCAACGCATTATCTTTCTTATCGGCTTTACCTTCTTCAATATCTTTTATTTCTTCACGGATAGAAAGCAGCGCATCGCAAAAACGATCCAGTTCAGCCTTGTCTTCACTTTCTGTTGGTTCAATCATAATCGTTCCGGGCACAGGAAAACTCATCGTTGGTGCATGAAAACCATAATCAATCAAACGCTTCGCCACATCTTCAGCTTCTACTTCAGCAGATTTTTTAAATGGCCGTAAGTCGACAATAAATTCATGGGCGCATTGTCCGTTGTTATTAGTATAAAGAATATCATACGCACCATCCAATCTTGCCCGCATGTAATTAGCATTAAGGATAGCATACTCAGTTGCTGTTTTCACTCCTTCGTTACCCAGCATTCTTATGTAACCATAACTGATTAATAAAATAGAAGCACTTCCATAAGGAGCTGCTGATACTGCACCTGTCTGACGTTCTCCGTTTGACAGATTACTCGTCAGACCGGGACGGTCAGACGACACATGCCCTGGTAAATGTTTGGCTAAATGTTCTTTCACACAAATAGGTCCCATGCCGGGGCCACCACCACCGTGGGGAATAGCAAATGTTTTATGCAAATTCAGGTGACAAACATCTGCACCAATCAAACCGGGAGCAGTCAGACCAACCTGTGCATTCATATTAGCACCGTCCATATAAACCTGTCCGCCATGCTGATGAATGATATCCGTAATTTCTTTCACTGTTTCTTCATACACACCATAAGTGCTGGGATATGTAATCATAATACCCGAAAGTTCGTTACTGTACTGCGTGGCTTTTGCTTTTAAGTCTTCCACATCAATATACCCATTCTCCAATGCCTTCACCACAACTACTTTCATTCCGGCCATAACGGCTGATGCCGGATTGGTACCGTGTGCAGAAATCGGAATCAGCATTACTTTACGGTGATGGTTTCCATTGGCTTCATGATATGCTTTGATGGTTAACAAACCGGCATACTCACCTTGCGCACCGCTGTTAGGTTGCAGGCTGCAGGCATCAAATGCAGTTATTTCGCAGAGATACTTACCCAGCTCATCAATCATATATTTATAGCCTTCTGTTTGATCAGTTGGCGCAAATGGGTGAATCTTTGCCCAATGTGCCCAGCTTAATGGCATCATCTCCGATGCTGCATTCAGTTTCATGGTACAAGAGCCGAGAGAAATCATCGAAGTGTTTAATGAAAGGTCTTTGTTCTCCAGTTGCTTGATGTAACGCATCATCTGGCTTTCGCTGTGATGTGTATTGAAAACCGGGTGAGTTAAGAATGACGAAGTTCTTGTTAATGCTGAAGGAATATAATTTGGTTCAGCATCATGATGAATATCAAATGCTACCGGATCTTTATCATTCTCAAAGCAGTTGATCAAATCATACAAATCACCAACATCAGTTGTTTCGTCTATTGAAATTCCAATATGGGTTGAATTAATATAGCGAAGGTTAATAAACTGGTGTTCTGCTTTTTCTTTTATCGATGCTATGTCTTTTACTTTCACTACAATTGTATCAAAGAAATTATTTGATACTAATTCAAACCCCCTTTCTTCAATAGCATCAGCAACTGTTTTAGTTAACAGTGCTACTCTTTTGGCAATATTCCTCAATCCATCCGGACCATGAAATACCGCATACATAGCAGCCATATTAGCCAGCAATGCCTGGGCAGTACAAATATTGGAGGTAGCTTTTTCTCTTTTGATATGTTGCTCCCTTGTTTGCAAAGCCATCCGCAAAGCCCTGTTGCCCTGTGCATCTATACTGATACCGATAATGCGGCCGGGTATACTTCTTTTAAAATCTTCTTTCGTTGAGATGAAAGCAGCATGAGGCCCGCCATAACCCAGCGGCACACCAAAACGTTGTGCAGAACCAACAGCTACATCAGCACCCAGTTCGCCGGGAGCTGTCAATAATGTTAATGCCAGTAAATCAGTTGCCATAACAACATAAGCACCTGCTGAATGAACAGTAGCAATGAAATTTCTATAATCTTCTATTGAACCGTTATCATTCGGATATTGAACAATAGCACCAAAGAAAGTTGAATCAATAGAAGCAGTTTTATAATCTCCTTCTACAATTTCAATACCCACAGGTACAGCCCTTGTTACGAGTACATCTTTTGTTTGTGGGAAAATGGCTGAATCAACAAAAAACTTTGGTCGTTCAATATGGTCTTGTTTGTTCAGTAAGTTGAAAAACATTGTCATTGCTTCAGCCGCAGCTGTTGCTTCGTCTAACAAAGAAGCATTGGCAATTGGTAAAGCTGTTAAATCACTCACCATTGTCTGGTAGTTCAATAAACTTTCCAAACGGCCTTGGGCGATTTCTGCCTGATACGGTGTGTACTGAGTGTACCATCCCGGGTTTTCAAAAACATTCCGCAATATTACCGAAGGGGTAATAGTATCATAATATCCCTGCCCGATATAATTAGTAAATACTTTATTTTTTATTGAAACTTCTTTAATGTGCTTCAGGTATTCATGTTCACTCATCGCTGCGGGAATATTCATCGGATGATTCATACGGATGGCAGGAGGAACGGTGTTTCTGATTAACTGGTCTAAACTTTCTGCACCAATTTTGTTCAGCATTTGCCTTGTATCAGCATTATTGGGCCCGATATGGCGGGGAATGAATTCGTTAGCTTGTTGTTCGAAAAGATTCATATTGGGATACTTAAAATGTAAAAAGATGCGCAAAGTTACGGCCGAGTGGCCAAAAAAACAGCCCTTTGTTGAAGCTGGGGATAAGCCGTGAAATGAGCCAAAAAAATTATCAGGCAATTCTAATCAGCCAACGATAATAAATTTTGCGGCAAATACCATCTGGCAATCAATTCAAAACAAAAAAACAGATGAAATGCCGTTCTTTGCAGAATGCAGGAAAAGCTTTTACAGAACTGGGAGAAAAAATCCGGCGAAAGGCAAAAGGAGTACAAGAAATTTTTACACCGGGCTAATAAAAATACGGTGCTGAAACAATTGCCCGAACTAAACGAACAAGCTTTTGCAAAAATTGATTGCCTGCAATGCGCCAATTGCTGTAAAAATTATTCGCCTCGATTTACACCGCCCGATATAAAACGTATCAGCAAGTACCTGGGCATGAAGGAAGGCGATTTTAAGGATACCTACCTGCGGGCAGATGATGATGGCGATAATGTGTTACAATCATTGCCTTGCCCTTTTCTGGGTGCTGATAATTATTGCAGTATATATGATGTTCGCCCTGCAGACTGTGCAAGGTTTCCCTATATGGATGATGACTTTATGCTGAAGCGCCAACCAATGGCATTGAAAAATTCCAGCTTCTGTCCCATTACCTATTATGTGATTGAGAAACTGATAGCAGCTGAGAAGGCGAGGTAATGCCGGTGCTTTGAATATCAGTAATAATCCCTTCGTAAGAATAATGAAGTAAGCAGGATGCCAATCAACAAACTTGAGATCAGGTTGATAATAACTTCACGATAATCAGCAAGTCTTAAACCGGTATAAAAACGCAGGGCCATTACGGCGGCCATAATAATGCCTATATAAATCCAGTATTTAAAATAAAAAGGCCTTTTTATCCTATCCGTAACTGGTAGCTGAAAAATGGCATACAATACAATAATACCACCTATAGCAGAGCTAAGTTCATGGAGGGTTTTGTATTCCGTCATTTCTATATCATACATATCTGCATTCTTACCAAAAAAATTGAAAAGTTTTGGCAGATATCCGTTCTCATGTACAAATTTGTCCCAGAATAAATGCGAAAAAGCCCCAATCAAAATAGAAATGATAACAATATGCCAGTTTTTACGGAAATATTTATTCCAGCTAAAGCGTTTAAAATTGGATAGCCTGCTGTTAAGTATATACGGTAAATGGCTGAACAGTGAATTGCGAACCACATTATGAAATAAGAAGCAGAGTAAAAGGCCCACCGGCAGGTTAAAAGTTAAAAGCCCCATCATAGTATGACTGTAAACGCTTGGTGTTTTCATACGGATAAAATATTCAAAGTCAGGGACGATGCTGCCGACAACAATGCCGGTTAAAGAAACCCAGCGGCGAACCAACCGGTAAAGCGGTAAAACAATGGCGGGATGTGAAAAGGTAAAGGGCATTGGTGACGGCTGTAAAAAACTTGTTTATCAGGATCCAGATTTACGGGATAAAGATAATTGATTGCGGGTTTATACAATATAGGATAAGAAAATGCTTAAAATAATAAAAGGGGGTGCTGATAACTTTCTGGAAGATAGATGTTTAATATCCATTTTGGTTGTTTTGGAGACAACCTATTTCAGGACGAGACAGCAAACAGCTGAAGTTTCAACGTCCAGCCCCACTTGCAGCAATACCAATGTTGGTGGCAGTTTTTCTTTTCAACCTCCGTATTGCTGTCCAAATTGCAGCAGCGATTATAAAAAGAATACCTACCAATAAAATTTTAATCATTTTTCCTAAGAGCATTGTAAAGAGCAAAGTGTCTACTTTACCAGTTTTTAAAAAAACCCAATCACTTGCAATTTTGGTGGCTATGTCTGGGTTTCCTGTTTCCAAAACAATTATTCCGTCACCAGTAACAGGGTTAATTCTTATAGCCGTGTTAATTGGAGGAGTACTTTTTCCATCATGTCCAAAAATGTCCTCATTGTTTTCAATGTCAATATATAGCATACAGCCTAAGCCAAAAATTTTTTCTCCCATCATATCCCAATGTGCCTCTCTCATTGCCTTCAAGGTCTCTGGTTTTAACTGTCCTCTTCCAATAGGCTCTCCGTTTTGTCCTTTAAGAAAGAGTTGAAAAAAAACCTCTAAGTCCGTCAAAGATGAATAAAATGATGTTGCAGCTAGTGAAGTATAATAAAAGTGAGGGGCAGGTGTCTTGTCAGCATTATAAAACTCACATAGCCTGTTTTTTAATGAGTCGTCCAATATGTAACTACTGCTATTCATATTCAAAAGCTTGAACAAACTATTGGTCATATATTCATTAAAAGTCTGTCCGCTCGTTTCTTCAACTAATAGCTGTAAAAGCGTAAATCCTCCCCCTGAATATTTCCAACGGGAACTTGGCTCAATACCAACCTTTACTTCACCGCTTACTCCCTTATCTGCATCTTTTGCCTTTGTTAGTGATTCTTCAAGTGTTTGAACCGATTCTTTATTTTCAAAACCACTATAACCAAGCTCATCAGTCAATCCAGCAGTATGACTTAGCAACCTTCTTACTGTCACTTGCTCGTTGTCAAATTTACTGGGGGGTAGTTGCCATCTTTTTAGATAACGACTGATTGGGGTATCTAAATTTATTTTTCCTACCTCGGTTAATTTCATTACCCCAACTGCCGTTACAAATTTTGACAAGGATGAGACTTGAAAAATTGTATTTCTGTCTACTGGTTTATTGTGTGAATGGTAAATCTCTTTTTCAACTTTTCCATTCTTCATTATTGCCATTGCAAAGTTTCCTACAAATTCTTTTTTGATGTTTTCATTCACTGCACTTGTAAATGATTCTGTGTCCCTGCTTTTAGTAATTGGTTTATGCCACCAACCGTTAAGTGTCCCATAAAGTACAACGCCTGCCCAAGCAACTGACAGTAGAACTACAGCAAGTGTGTATTTAAAAAATCTTTTCATTCTCTGTTTTATTAGGAATGTCTTTTTAAAATTGCCACCAACATATGTATTGGCGTAATAGCTGGTACAGTTTTACGCTGATTATCAACTAAAATCTATACCAGCTAACTAAAATTTATTTCATCGTCAACTCTTCCCAAGCCGCTTGCAATGGCCGTTGTATTCCATCTGTTTTAAACTCTTCGCTGCCGGGTATCAGGGTGGTTTTTAGTATTTCTTCTTTTGTTTTGCCGGCTTTTATTTCGCCTTCGGTAAACTTTAGCACATTGCCAATATAGTCCCGGAATTTTTTTAGCTCATCGGCTTTCCCAATTACTTCATAACCGGTACCTGAATGGCCAAATACATAAATGGTTTCGTTATCAAATTTATTGAGTGCTTTATCAATTACCTGCATCCAACTTTTCATATTGGCACCAGCACCACGGTCCACAAAAGGATGGCGGCGGTTAAAAACCAAATCGCCGGCATGTACAATATTGGCATGTTGAAAATGTACAAAGCTGTCGCCATTGGTATGGCCGGCGCCATAGTAATGAAGACTGACATTTTCCTGCTTAAACTTTTTTTGCCAGGTATCGGTGAACGTAATATCAGGATACAGCTGTTTATCTTCTGACTTGGCAGCAACAGCTGATTTTTTTTGATTGGTCAGGGAGTTTTCATGTGCCACCACATGGCCCACTATTCCTTTGAAGGAGATGTTGCCGCTGCTATGGTCGCCATGATGGTGTGTGTTAATCAACAAACTGAATTCCTTATCACTTTTTTTCTTTAGTTCATCAATCAGGTGTTTACTCTGGTCGGGGAATTGTGAGTCCACAACTACGATACCTTTTTTGGAAAGTAAGAAAGCAATGGTTCCGCCACGTTCTGTAAAGATGCCCACATCATTGCGCAGCATGGTTATTTTCCACGGATCTTCAAAAAAAGAAGCCAGTAAGTTTTTTTGCGTAAAGGTTAATGCACCGAAAGTGAGTGCAGAGTTTTGGATGAACGAGCGGCGGTTCATATTTTGATAGTTTGAAGTTTAGGGTTTGAAGTTTGATGTTGTTTATAACATAGTAAGTTTGTAAAGGTTGTTGATACTTCGACAAGCTCAGGATAAACTGGCAACAAAAGTTCAATCAGGGAACTGAAGCTGGTAACAATCATTCAACAAATTGCTTTAGTGAATTTAGATAATAAAAAGAATAATTAATCTAAGTCTTCCGCCGTTTGGCGGAGACAAGGAGTCAATATTCGAATTTACGTAAAGTGGGAGCTTTAAACCAGGTAAAAATTACGATAATCAGCGTCATACATCCGCCAAAGACGACGGAGGGAGTGACACCCATGAGGCGGGCAGCTACACCACTTTCAAACTGGCCGAGTTCATTACTGGAGTTGATAAACATAGAACCCACACTGCTGACACGACCCCGCATATGATCTGGGGTTTTTAATTGCATAACCGTTCCCCTAACCACCACACTTACCCCATCAAGCATACCGGCAATTAATAATGCAGCAAAAGAAAGTATAAACCATTCGGACAAGGCAAAACAAATAATGCAAATACCAAAACCGGCAACAGCCAGCATCAGTTTTTTGCCCTGTGCTTTTTTCATCGGGAAAATAGTAAGCAGAATGATAATTATAATAGCACCAATATCAATTGCGGCATTGAGCCAGCCAAAACCCACTGGTCCTACTTTTAAAATGTCTTTGGCATATACAGGAACCATGGCAACAGCACCGCCAAATAAAACGGCAAACATATCCAATGTAAAAGCACCAAGTATTTCTTTTGTTTTAAATACAAAACGCAATCCTTCCTTTACACTTTCCCATGTTTTCTTTTCGCCTGTTTGCGCCATGGGTGGTTTTGGTTTCAACTGGCGGAGTAAAAACAATGCAAGAATCAGCAAAGAGCAAATAATAATAAGAGTGCCGGAGATACCGAGTTGCCAAATAAGAAAACCACCGGTGGCATGGCCGGTAACGGATGCAGAAAGCCAGGTGCCCTGGTTCCAGGTGGTGGCATTTTGTAATATTTGCCGTGGCACAACGGAGGCAAGTACAGCAGAAAAAGTAGGTCCGGTAAATGCTCTTACAATTCCTGTACAAAATATGACAGCATAGATGCCGATAGCAATAGCATAGCCGCTGAAATGGTTGGTGATATAATTAGTGGAGAATAACAATAATAACAAAGCCGCAATTGTATAAAAAGAAACGCCTTTAAGCATCAGTTTTCTTTTTTCACTTTTATCAATAACATGGCCTGCATATAAAGCGAATGAAAAAGCAGGAAGAAATTCTGATAAACCTACAAGGCCGATTGCTAAGGGGTCATTAGTAAGTTCATATACCCACCAGCCTACCAGTGTGCCCATCATGCGCAGCGACATGATGAAGGTAAACCTGCCAAGCATTAGATTTTTAAACTCAGGTATGCGAACTGCTGCGAATGCGTCGTTGGTTATTTGTGTAACGGGAGAATTGTCCTGCATTATGACAAAGATAATGCAGGCCCTGATTCTATGCTTGGGAATTGTTTGTTGCGCATTAGGTATTGATTATTTGTTGGTCAAATATTCAATAATCAATTTTCAATGTTCAGTAGAAACTTCTTTAGTGTTTTAAATAATCTTTATGGCAGCGAGAGGTAATGCTGTCCATTTTCGTAATCCTTCTCCAGTGCGTCAAAAACGGCTTGCAGGTGTTTTTCATTGCCGAGAAAATCAGCATTGCTGGTATCTATAAACAGCGTTTTGATATTGTGCTGTTTAATATAATGCGTATACGTTTCCTGGATATTGAATAAATAATCGTCAGATATATTCTGTTCGTAAGAACGGTTTCGCTTTTTTATATTGGATTGTAATTTATTTACCGGGGCATGCAGGTAAATAAGAATATCGGGCTGAACCAGTTGCTGATGAATAATTTCGAACAGCCGTTGGTACAAACGAAATTCATCATCTGGTAATGTGACTTTGGCAAACAACAAACATTTGGTAAAAAGATAGTCGGATACCGTGACCGTCTGAAACATATCTTTTTGTTGCAGCAAATCTTTTTGTTGTTTGAAACGTTCGGCCATAAAAAATAATTCCAGCGGAAAAGCGTATTGTCCGGGGTTTTCATAAAACTTGGGAAGAAAGGGATTGTCGGCAAATTCTTCCAATATCAGGCGGGCATTATAATGTTTGGATAATAAATGAGCCAGTGTGGTTTTCCCGGCGCCGATATTTCCTTCTATGGTGATGAAGTGGTAGTTCATTCTTGAGGCCGCAAAATAATCTAAATGAGCTGGGATAAAATTATTGATAAAAGATTGTGGAAAAAATCAGGAATACTTCTTTACAGGCAACTTGTCAGGGCACTCTTTTAATAATTCAGTAATTGTTTTATTTAATACAGGATGCATTGCATCAGGAACTAATTCCGCTAATGGCTTCAGAGCGAACCGCCGGTTTTGCATTTCGGGGTGGGGGAGTTTCAAAAAGTGATAGTTATATTTTTCTGTATTAAACAGCAGAATATCAATATCAATAATGCGGGGGCCGTATTTTTCTTTCCGTATGCGTCCCATCTGTTTTTCTATTTTCAGGATATGGCGCATAAGCTGTCTTGCATTCAATGCAGTTTCAACTTCCAGTGCCTGGTTCAGAAATGAAGGCTGGTCTGTTTTTCCCCATGCTGCTGTTTCGTACAATGATGATGTTTTGCTGACTGTGCCGCATTGTTGATTGATGAGCTCCCTGGCTGTTGCAAGTTGTACTTCACGGTTGCCCATATTTGCACCTGTCAATAAATATGCTTTATTCATATCTGATCTAAATTCATCAAGGGGTCAAATATCTTTATTTTTTACAGGCTTCAGTCATTTTATTTCTTGTCAATATAATAGATACATTTGCCCACCAACTCTTAATAAATGTCAAAACCTTACAGTCAGTCAAGGGCTTTGTGGGCTATTACCAAGGCAAGTTTCAGAGCAATCTTCAGCAACCCAAGTGCAATTATTTTCAGTGTGTTGTTCCCCATAATTTTCATAATGATATTCGGGGCTTTTGGTAGCGGGGGTGGAGTTAGTTATAGGATAGCTTTGGCACCAGGCAGCGATACCAGCGAAGGTTTTTATACAGGATTAAAGAAGATTCCCGGTGTTCGTATTATGCAATATGCTGATACGGTGGCACGCAATAAAGACCTGGTGAGGGGAAGGTTAACAGCTGTAATCACGATTAAAAAAACTGTGGATTCAACTGGCAAACCAAACTATATCATTAAAGCCGAATCTACTACTGCAAGTGCAAATACACTTTATTCATTTATGTCGGCACTGGACTACGTAAAACTGCGGCTTGAGAAAATGGGGAATGAAAATGTGGAGGAAATCGTAAAAATTGAAGACCCTGCTATAAGGGAAGTAAGAAAGTATAAGCAGATAGATTTTATTCTGCCCGGCCAGTTGGGTTTTTCTATATTATTCTCCACCTTATTTGGAATCGCCTTTACATTTTTTGGCTTAAGGGAACAATTGGTACTGAAACGTTTTTATGCCTCACCGGTCAACCGGCTGAATATTTTATTAGGTATTGGTATGAGCCGCTTGTTCTTTCAACTGATGAACGTAATAGTACTGGTACTGGTCGGTCATTTCTTTTTAGATTTTACCTTACAGCATGGGGCACTGACATTTATTGAAATATTGTTGATGACCATACTGATGCTTTTTCTGCTGATGGGAGTGGGGCTTATATTCAGCAGCATTGTTAAAAGCGATACATCAATTCCGCTGCTGATAAATCTGTTTGGCTTTCCGCAGATGATGTTGTCGGGAACATTTTTTACAATTGAAGTATTTCCTAAATGGCTGCAGGAAGTATGTCGTGTGCTGCCACTTACTCAATACAATGATGCTATCCGTAAAATATCTTTCGAAGGTTTGAGTATTCTTGATTGCGGCAGGGAGATAGGCATATTGGCCATCTGGATGGTAATTATTTATTTCATTGCCGGCAAAGTATTGAAGTGGGAATAAAGGGAGATTCGGGAGTAAATAGTCGGTAGTCTGTTAGATTGTTGAAAGAACAAAATATTTTAATAATTATTTCTCTTTCTCTCTTTCATCTCCGGGCGAAGTGTATTTTATCTATTGATTGGAATTTTAAAATAACAATAAACCATAAAAGTGAGATTAATAAAACTCGGATTCATAAGTATTGTTTTTTTTGCCCTGATGATAACGGGCTTCTCTCTTTTTATTCCATCGCATGTAATAATTTCCAAGGCCATTAATATCGGCGTTGCCAGGGATAGTATCAATGGTCAGATAGCTGATATTGAAAAGTGGAAATATTGGTATCCCGGTTTTGACACCCTTCAATTGATTGAATTGGATAAAAAGAATGGTACTGTAGTAGCCGCAAAAACTAAAGGCATATCAATTGTACTATCAGAAATCAGGGACACAGTAATAGTAGCAGAGTTCAGCTCAGAAACTAAAAGACCAATAATTAATAACTGGCATACGATTTCTTATCCGCATACCGATTCGATAACGGTGCAATGGTCCATGGATTTTAAGCTAAAGTGGTATCCCTGGGAAAAATTCTCCAGCCTGCTACTGGAAAAAAGATATGGTCCGCAAATGGAGCAGGGGCTTGCCAACCTGAAAACTTTACTGGAAAATAATGCTGAGCGGTAAAAGCCATTCCTGTTTATTGGCTAACTTTAGGAACTCTTCAAAAAAATATATTGTATATGAAAAAATTATTTCTTCTGTTAGCTGTTTTTGCAACAGTAAACTCTTATGCTCAGCCAGGACAGCGCAAAAGTCCGCATGATACAGTAAGTGCAACCAATGTATCTGTTACCTATGGCCGTCCTTCAAAAAATGGCCGTGAAATTTTCGGCACTCTTGAAAAGTATGATAAAGTATGGCGGGTGGGTGCTGATGAAGCAACGACTATTACTTTTGCCAAAGATGTAAAGTTTGACGGGTATGATGTAAAAGCAGGCACTTACACCATGTTTGCCATTCCTGATGAAGAGAAATGGACAATTATATTGAACGGCGTACCCAAACAATGGGGTGCTTTCAGCTACGAAAAGAATAAAGACAAGGATGTAGCCAAGATCAAAGTACCGGTAAATAAACTGGATAATGTAGTGGAGCAGCTTACCATCCGGTTCAACAAAGACAATGCGATGGTTATTGAATGGGATAAAACACAGGTGGTGGTGCCGCTTAAGTTTTAATCTTTAGTCAGATAATTTTTCTGAAGTGGCTTTGTATAATCAAAGTCACTTTTTTTTGCTCCAAACTGAAACAAGACGAAGCACAAAACTGCGTTTTTGTGCAATAATTTATCTGATTAGTGCTTTTTTTTGCGGGTAATGCAGCTATTTGTATAGTATTTCTGCCTAACTTAGACTTTTGACTGCTTATACAATGCTTAAAAAGGAACGACAATCTTTCATTTTACGCCAGGTGAATGTTCACAATAAGGTGCTTTCATCCGATCTGAGTATTGAGATGAATGTATCAGAAGATACTATTCGCCGCGACTTAAATGAACTTTCAGACGAAGGAAAAGTAATGAAAGTTCATGGCGGCGCTTTGTCAAAATCTTTTCATCTTTCTATTCCTCCCGGCAATGTTTATTCGCTTGATGCAAAAAAAACGATCGCACAAAAAGCAGTTCGTCTTATTAAAGATGGGATGTTTGTTTTAACTACCGGGGGTACTACTATTATTGAATTGGCCAAAGCATTACCCTCTGAATTAGCTGCAACTTTTATTACGGGTAGTATTCCTGCTGCACATGAATACACACATCATCCAACTATTGAACTCATTTTTATAGGCGATAAAGTTTCCAAAATCTCACAGATTACTGTCGGTGGTGAGGCTATTTCAAAAATCAGGCAATTGAAAGCCGATTTATGCATACTTGGTACCAATGCATTGGATGCAGAATTTGGGCTCACTGATAATGACTGGGATGTGGTACAGGTGAAAAAAGCGATGATCGAATCTTCAGAAACAGTTGTTTCATTAGCAATTTCAGAAAAGCTGAATACATCACAAAGGATAAAAGTGTGTGACCTGAAAGAAATTGATATACTGATTACAGAGCTGCACCCATCGGATGATCTGCTTGCCAACTACAAAAAAGCAGGCTTACAAATTTTATAAACAATAATTTTTTAACTATAATTGTTCAACTTAAAAACTGCGATATGTATAAAAAACTAAGGTTAAGGCAGTGGAAATGGAAAAGCATTTCCCTCGCCGTGGTGCTGCAGCTAAGCATGATAGCTGCTATGGCACAGGTACGCATTAGTGGTAAGGTAACGGGTGCAGACGGGAAAGGGATTCCTGCTGTATCAGTACAAATCCGTACTACCACCATTGGAACCGTAACGGATGCTGATGGTAATTATGATTTCAGTGCCACATTAAAGTCAGGTACTTATACACTTGATTTTACCGGTGTAGGTTTTAAATCAAAAGAACAAACTGTGCAGGTAGGCACTGCTGCCGCTTATACAGTTGATGCACAGTTGTCGGAAGATGCATTGAGAATGGATGAAGTGGTGGTAACGGGTGTATCAGCAGGGACTACACGTAAACAATTGGGTAGTTATGTAAGTACTGTAAAAGCAGATCAGTTAACTAAAGGTGCAACGGGTAATGTATTGGCTGCCCTTCAGGGAAAAACTGCTGGTGCACAGATTATTCAAAACTCTGGCGATCCGGGTGGTGGTATTTCAGTACGATTAAGAGGTATCAGTTCTGTTAACAGTTCCTCTGAACCGCTTTATATTGTTGATGGGGTTATTGTAAATAATGCTACAACAAGAGTTACAAATACAAGTGGAAACTATGACGGTGGAAGTTTTGTAGGAAACATAGGGCAAAACAGAATGGCTGATATCAACCCGGCGGATATAGAAAGAATAGAAGTGTTGAATGGTGCTGCGGCAGCTGCTATTTATGGTTCAAGAGCTAATGCAGGTGTAGTACAGATATTTACAAAACGTGGAAGTTCTGGTGCACCAGTTGTAAGTGTTTCTACCAGTATAATGTCAAGTGCATTGAGAAAAAGTGTACCTGTCAACCAGTCACCAACAAAATTTGGTGGGCCGACTGACGGAGTGGGAGCGCAAACTCAGGATATATTAACGCCGGCACTTTTAAATACAACAAGTGTTAAACGATATGATTATAATGATTACATTTTCCGTAATGCAATAGGAACTGATAATAATGTATCTGTCGCAGGAGGGAAAGACAAAACTAAATATTATACTTCAGCTTCTTATTTTAAGAATGAAGGCATAATAAAAAATACTGATTACAGACGTTACAGTTTCAGGGTAAATCTGGATCAGGGAATTGGCGAGAAAATAAATTTTAATATCGGATTGAATTTTATTAATAGCCTCAGTAACGAAAAACCTGATGGTAATTCCTTCTTTTCTCCCATGAACTCGATTAATATCATTGGTAATTTTCACGACTTATTTACCAGGGATGCGCTTGGAAATATTAAAGCTATTGGTGAAAGAGGACGGGTGAATCCTGTTTCAATTATCGAAGATATCAAGCAAAAACAGGAAACATACAGAGTTATTGCTAATGCGGGTTTAAAAGTTAAACCTTTCAAAGGATTAACACTTGATTACAATATGGGTATTGATCAATATGCACAGAAAGGAGAAACTTTTATTCCTCCTTTTGCCTATAACGTAAGCGATGGATTCTTTGGAGGCGGTGCTGCACTTGATCCTACAAGAAATGGTTATGCAAGTGCAGGTAACTACAATTTTTTCCAGATTAACAATGAGATAAATGCAACTTACCAGACAAAAATAACGGACGATATCTCATCCACTTCACAATTGGGTTATTCCGTCCAATATGAAAAAAGCAGTTATTCTTTATTACAAGGCCGTGGGCTTGCACCTTTTGTACAAACTGTAAATGGTGCCAGTACTTTATTACAAGGAGCAGATGACAGAGGTGAAATATCAGTATCGGGATATTATTTCCAGCAAAATTTTAATTACAAAAGTTTGTTGTATTTAACGGGTGCTGTGAGAGTGGATGGCTCCTCTGTATTCGGACAAGATCAAAGAAATCAGAAATATTTCAAAGGAAGTGGTAGCTATATTATCAGTGAACATAAGTTCTGGAAAGATATGGCAATGAATAAAATCTGGAATTTTGCCAAACTCAGACTAGCTTATGGGGAAAGTGGCAACCTTACAGGTATTGGTGCTTATTCGAGGTTTAATACCTATAGCAGTAATTCATTTGTAAGCCGAACCTCATTAGTGTCAAGCAGTACTTTGGCGAACAGTAATGTTAAACCGGAACGTCAACGTGAGCTTGAATTCGGAATTGATTTAGGCTTTTTCAACAGCCGTTTAAATATTCAAACTAATATTTATTCAAAGAAAGTTGAGGACCTCCTGATTAACCGTTTTATAGCACCTACTAATGGATTCAGCAGCTTGCTGGATAATTTTGGAAGTTTAGAAAACAAAGGATTTGAAATTGTGGTGAATGCTAAACCTATACAGGGCAAGGATTTCAATTGGTCTGTTACCGGAATTTATAACCATAACAGAAACAAAGCCGTGAAGATTGGCCAGGCATTAACACTGTTAAGTACAAACCAAGGTGCGCCGGTTGCGATAATTGAAGGCCAGCCTATTGGTGTATTTTATGGTGCCTTCTTTGCAGTAGATGCTAATGGGGGATTGGTAAAAAATACATCTGGTTTTCCTCAGGGAGAAAGAGGGGTTCAAACCGGGGCATTAACTTATAATGTAACAAGAGATCCAACAACCGGATTACCAATCACATCAAATCCGTTAGTTCGTAAAATAATCGGAGATCCTAATCCCGATTATACAGCGAGTTTGGTAAATGAACTAACGTATAAAAAAGCAAGCCTAAGAATCCAGTTGGATGCAGTTCAAGGAAATGAAGTTTTTAATGCTGACTGGCGCACCAGACAAGGTGTGGGAAATGGAAAAGAGGCAGAGAAAGAACAGACTGGCATTTATCCTCGTGGCTACATCAGTAGTTTCTATGCTGCTGTAGAACAATGGCGTATTGATGATGGTTCTTTTGTTAAATTAAGAGAGATTTCACTAAGCTATGCTTTTGGAAATTTTAAAAAGATTAAGGATATTACTTTGAGCGTAAGTGGCAGAAATCTTATAAGCTGGGACAATTATAAAGGATATGATCCTGAAGTAAATGCCGGAGGACAGAGCACCATTCTTCGTGGTATTGATTTTGGTTCTGTTCCTATTCCAAAAACATTCAGCGTGGGTTTATCTGCAAAATTCTAAACCATCAAAAAACTATTTATGAAAAATAATATTATAAAAATTTTTACAATAGCTGCTTTTATCAGCACAGCTATTGTTCACTCAGGCTGTAAAAAGGATTTTACAAATCCCAATGCAGCTACTGATGAACAGGTTTTCAGTTCACCTAAAGGACTGACCGGCGCTGTAGTTGGATTACAGCGAGTATATACACTCGGCAGGGGAAGTACCTTGTATAACCTTGT
>JANMFO010000122.1:0-3763 GCA_031374245.1 Chitinophagaceae bacterium
CCGGCAATTTTTACTGGTTCGACAATAACTGGCACTATATCCGCAAGTGGGATCATTTAAAAAATTCTGTTACCCTCAATTCATTACATCCTGAATTAAAGGCAAGAGTAATGGAACAAGCTAATAAAGATTTTTCTGCCAGCGATGCCATAATGAGTCGTTGTATTTCTACATCTATCAGTTTGCTTTGGAGCGAAGAGCAAATAAAAGAGAAAGGAGAAAAGATGGTGGCGGTGATAAAAAAAGTATTGAGTAAACAGACTACGAACGCCTAAGGCCGTTTCTAAAAACCTTTTTCTTTCATCAACCTGTCCAGTTCTTGCCATTTTTTTCCTTTCGAAAAATTGGCAGCCAGTTCTGGTTCAAAGTTGTCTAATAAAACCTGGTGCATTCCCAGCCGTTTTATTCTTTTTTTCAATTTTGTACTGGCTTTATTTTCTTCAGCTATCATACCGGCATAGATAACGGTAAACCAGATGTCCATTTCTTCCGCCCCGGTCTCATAATCGTTGCTCAACGTAGTTATTAAATTAAGGATAGTACTATCAATATCCTTTGTTGTTTGATTATAATAGCTGATAAAATCATTATAGATTTTTGCATGCCCAAAACGATTACCCATACTTTTCAATAGGGTAAAATATTCTGTGTCCTTTGGGGCATACCGTGGTTGACCAGGCCGGGTAAGAAAAACGCACCACTCATCGAAGCTGCCCCGATCAAACTCAACCAGGTTTTTTCCCCGCACCATTTTTATTATCCGGGACATTGCAGCAATTAACGTTGAGGATTATAGGCATTGGGTTTCTGCTCCAGGTAGTTAACATAGGCTAATGAGCCGAGGCGAATGCGAAGCGGAACCGCTACTACTTTATCCAGTTGTAATTCCTTTTTACAGATAAAACCAAGATTTGCCGAATAAAAAGAAGATGGGAGAATATTTAGTAAAAGATGTGTCTGACCAGGGGTACAGTCATTATAGCCAAGATATTTATTGACAGGAAGCTTAAATTGAGATGGCATAAATTTCTTATACTTGTTTGTTTCTAAAGGTTTAAGCACACTAAAATCAGTCAAATTTTCCTGCCCAAAAATTTCTCCGGAAAACATTAACAGGAACACAACAAGAAAACTATAAAGCCGTTGCACCATCTTTCTTTTATTTGTATCTAAATTTAGGCATTATTTTTGTGCAAAGGCAAAATTTTTCAAAAAAGCACCAATTAAAACTTAGAACGAACCATGTCTCTTAGCCAGAGTTTACAACAGCGGATGCTTCAAAAACTGTCGCCCCAGCAGATTCAACTGATGAAACTGCTGCAGGTACCTACGGCCAGTTTGGAAGTTCGGATTAAGGAAGAGATGGAAGAAAACCCCGCTCTGGAACTGGATGAAGACAAACATGAAGATGCAGATGAAATAAAGGATGAGTTCAATGAAGACGGCGAGGAGGATTTTGACGAAAAAGATGGCAGTGAAGATGAATACGAAAACCTGGATGTAAGTGAATATGTACAGGATGGAGATGATGAAGTAGGTGATTACAAACTAAAGGATGAAAACTACCCGGAAGAAGACGAAGGCCGCCAACTCCCTTTTAAAACTGAGACAAGCTTTTACGAACTGCTACTTGTGCAACTTGGTCAATTAAAACTGGAAGAAAAAGAACAAATCATTGCCGAGCAAATAGTAGGCAGTATTGATGAAGATGGTTACTTGCGCAGAGAAACTTCTGCCATTGTGGATGACCTTGCCTTTCGCCAAAACATTAATGCTACTAACGAAGAAGTGGAAGGATTAATAAAACGCATTCAGCACTTTGACCCACCAGGAGTGGCCGCAAGGGACTTACAGGAGTGTTTACTACTGCAATTGAAAAGGCTAAAAGAGGAAGGTAAGTCAGTTGATATGGCCATTAAAGCCATTACAAAATACTTTGATGAGTTTACCAAAAAACATTATGAAAAGATACAACGTGGATTAAACCTTAACGATGACCAGTTACGGGAAGTGATGCAGCAAATAATCCGGCTGAATCCCAAGCCCGGCGGTACTATTGGAGAAATGAACAAGAATGAAAATTATGTTGTTCCTGACTTTTTCATTTTCAATAATGTTGGCAAACTTGAGCTGACACTTAACAGCCGCAATGCCCCGGAACTCCGTATCAGCGAGGGGTACAGAGATATGCTGAAAGAATATGACCGGGGTGCTAAAAAAGATAAACGTCAGAAAGAGGCTGTATTGTTTATCAAACAAAAGATAGATGCAGCCAAATGGTTTATTGATGCTATCAAGCAACGTCAGCATACATTGCTCAGTACCATGAATGCCATTATGCAGCACCAGTATAATTTTTTCCTGACAGGCGATGAGACAGAACTGAAGCCAATGATTTTGAAAGACATTGCTGAAAAAACTAATCTTGATATATCTACAGTAAGCCGTGTTGCTAATAGCAAATTTGTGCAAACAGAATTTGGTACTTATCGGTTGAAATTCTTCTTTAGCGAATCGTTAAGTACAGACAGTGGCGAAGAAGTTTCTACAAGAGAAGTAAAGAAAATATTGAGTAACCTGATAGAAGGCGAAGACAAAAAACGTCCATTGAGTGATGAACGTCTTACAGAATTACTACAAGAGAAGGGTTACAATATTGCCCGCCGAACAGTAGCTAAATACAGAGAGCAATTGAATATTCCTGTTGCCCGTCTTAGAAAGGAACTATAAAATAGCCACGAAATCACACCAATTGACCCGAAAAAAGAATTGTATCCATTCTTATTTTTTTGTGTGATTTCTTGGCGGTTAAACTAAAATGGTAAATCATCCTTACTTTCCATTTGTCCCTCTTCAAAAAAGGGTTGATCAATGGGGCCAGCGTCACCACCGGCATTTTTTGCAGCACCACCGGCTTCTATTTTCCAGGCTTTCACATCGGTGTACCATTTCCCATTATACTCCCGGCTTTCCACATCAAAAGAAATAGCTAGCTGTGAGCCGATTTTCAATACACTTTCATTGATTTTATCGCCCCAGATGGAAATACAAACCTTCTTTGGGTAAGTACCATCCGTTTCTACAATAATATCTTGTTTTTTCCATTGACCATTTTTGCCTGTGCCCGTTTGCAAGGGCAATAGTTGGATGAGTTTTGCCGTTAATTCCATGTAAAAATTATTTAAAGATTGAAGGTACGTATCCGACGTTGATAAACCGTAGCTGATACCCTCTTCATGGTATTTTTCAAAAAAACTTTCTCATTCATTTTGATTCAATAGTCAAATTAGTATTTTACACAACTAACCACTACCCAACCTCTTATATGGTCTTCGCCAGTTTGCTTTTCCTTTTTATATTTCTGCCACTATGCCTTATGCTGTATTACAGCACCAAAAATCCAAAATGGCGAAACTGGGTGCTTATCGTTTTTTCACTGGCCTTTTATGGCTGGGGTGAGCCTATCTGGATTTCACTGCTTATACTTTCTTCCTTATTCGATTGGAGCAACTCGATTTTTATAGATAAACACCGGGGCACCAAGTGGGCAAAAATTGGAGTAACCGTTACTGTCATATTCAACCTTGCCTTGCTGGCCACTTTTAAGTACGATAAATTCATTGTTGATCAGGTCAATTCTTTGTTAGGCACTTCCTTTACAGCACCGGGTTATGCACTTCCGCTTGGTATTTCTTTCTATACGTTTCACACTATTTCCTATGTGGTGGATGTGTACCGAGGTGATATAAAAGCGCAGCGAAAT
>JANMFO010000139.1:0-2480 GCA_031374245.1 Chitinophagaceae bacterium
GCCACTACGTATGGCGGTCTTGGTTACCTGGCCCGCAACTATGCACATAAAATTCCTTTTATTGTAAAGATTAATCATAACGAGTTCCTGACTTATCCTAATAAGTTTGATCAGTTGATGTTCGCTTCTATCAAACAATGCTGGAACCTGGGTGCCGCTGCGGTGGGTGCCACTATTTATTTCGGCAGCGATGAATCGGCCAGGCAAATACAGGAAGTAAGTAAAGCATTTGAAATGGCACATGAACTTGGTATGGCCACTATTCTATGGTGCTATCTCCGTAATCCTGCATTCAAAACAAAAGAAAAGGATTTTCATGTATCGGCTGACTTAACAGGGCAGGCCAATCATCTCGGAGTAACTATTGAAGCCGACATTATAAAGCAAAAACTACCGGAGAATAATGGCGGCTACTTAGCACTAAATACAAAAGAATCAGCCTACGGTAAAAACGATAGCCGCATTTATTCCGAACTCACCAGCGATCATCCGATAGATCTTTGCCGCTACCAGGTAGCCAACTGCTATATGGGTCGTGCAGGATTAATTAATTCCGGAGGAGCATCATCCGGTGCAAGTGATATGGCTGAAGCAGTAACTACAGCTGTCATCAACAAAAGAGCCGGTGGTATGGGATTAATCAGCGGCCGCAAAGCCTTTCAACGTCCCATGAAAGAAGGCATAGAAATTCTCAATGCAATTCAGGATGTATATTTGGATAAAGAGGTGACAATAGCATAAAAACATTGCCTGAGTGCTGACCAATTATATTTTCATTAATAGTTTTATCTTACTTCTTTAAAACTATTAACCATGAAGCAATACTTAATAATAGCTGGAATTTTAACAATAACCAGTTGCAAATCAAATGAAAAACAAAAAGAGCAATCCCGTGTAAAAAATCATAGTATAACAACAACTACAGCACCACCGGTAACTTCACCAATTGGCAAAATTGATATTGAAAGTTTCGGAGATATAAAAATCGGACAGCTTCATACAGAAACCATAAAAGCAATCGGTAATCCCGGTACTAAATCAAAAGCTGAAGAATGGGGATCCGATGGACTGCTGCATGAAGATTGGACATGGAAAGACAAAGGGCTTGTACTAAATATATCTTCCGATAAAAATACTATACCAGGTTCACTGGCTATTTTTTCAATATCAGCTTCTGCATCCTGTACTTTTAAAACAAAAGCGGGTATGGGTATTGGCAACAGTTACACCGAAGTTCAAGAGGCATACAAAAGGGATATGGATGCTACTGCAACAGATAAGGAACAAATTACTGTCGGTTCTATTTACGGCGGAATTATTTTCACTTTTAAAAATGATAAAGTTGTAACTGTTTTCATAGGTACTGCAGCAGAATAATAAAACAGGCTTATTTATTTTATGGAAGAAATACGAATCAGAAAAGCAGTATTCAACGATATAGAAACCCTTCGCCGTTTTGAGCAAGGTGTAATCAATGCCGAACGCCCTTTTGATGCTACTTTAAAGAAAGAAGCTATTTTTTATTACGATATCGAGGGAATGATTGAAGCATCACATGTTGAATTGCTGGTAGCCGAATTGAATTCACAGTTGATTGGCTGTGGATATGCCAGAATTGAAAAGGCAAAACAATATTTGCAACATCCGCAACATGCTTACCTCGGTTTTATGTATGTGGAACCGGCTTACCGTGGTAAAGGCATAAATAAAAAAATCATTGATGCGCTAAAAAAGTGGTCATTATCTCAAAACATAATGGAGATGAGGTTGGATGTCTACCATGACAATACTCCAGCAATCTATGCTTACGAAAAAGCAGGTTTTACAAAACATATGATAGAAATGAGAATGGGCATAAAATAATTCACAATAATTTTCCCGTTTGGAAATAAGTACCCTGGGTTGGGACGATAAATGGGATTGATTGACTATTCCAGATGACTATTTTAATGGTTAATCAATTCAATTATCTGCCTTACATTTACAAAATGTATTAATCTTAAAAACAACAATGATGAAATATATCAACTTTTTACCTGTCTTATTATTGATGGCAACAATCACAGGATGCGGCAATTCTTCCAGTGAAGATAAAACCACACCTGAAAGCAGTTCAACTACTGCACCAGTCCCAACAAGTGTTGGCACAGATGCCACAACCGCACAACCTGTACAACAACAGACACCTGTTACCATTCAGGCCCCCGTTGTTAATACAACTACCCAGCCTGCTACTCAAGCTGTAAGCAAAGCCGGCCTTAACCCTGCGCATGGACAACCGGGTCATCGTTGCGATATTTCTGTTGGCGCACCATTGGATAGTAAGCCAACTCAACCGACTATAAATACTACTCAACCAGTTGTTACACAAAACTCAGCACCTGCCCTAACACCTAATACACCGGCACCGGCACCTGTAAAAGTTGCAGCAGGCATGAATCCCTCACACGGACAACCCGGTCACCGTTGTGATATTGCTG
>JANMFO010000143.1:0-3668 GCA_031374245.1 Chitinophagaceae bacterium
AATCGTTATAAAATATAAGGCCTGATGGTCAAAGGCTCCAAAATCTATTTCTGAATTATCTTCCCAAACCAGAATGTCAATAACCTTTTTAATTTTATCAGCCGGGCTGGTAATTGTACTCAATTGAACAATCATCTGGAATTCCAGATAATTCCAGTACCAGTTTACCAGGTATATAAGCAGTTTGTGCTTATTTACAAAATACCGGTAAATGGTTGCCTCGGTGGTTTCAATTTCAATAGCGAGTTTTTTAAAAGTAAATTGTTCGTATCCTATTGATGAAATAAGGCTGATGGCTTCCTTAATTATCTTTTTCCCCAATTCTGTGCTTTGGGGATTTTTTAAAAAAAGTCTGTCATTCAACGATGGATTGAAATCGATGTTCATTACCCAATATTTTGATAAAAGTAGAAAATAAAAAATAAAAAGCTATTTTACTTTCGTTTTTAATAGTATTACTATTATATTTGCTTGTAATACTATCGTTAATATCTAAATTTTAATTATGAAACACATTCTATTTTTGGTAATAATACTTACCTGCCTTTCATCTACCGGAATGGCACAAAACAAAAAAAGTACACAAAAAAAGAACGTTACGGTTGCAATTGACTCTGCAAAATGGCGTGCAGATTATTACATTGAAGACAGGGACTCTGCTTATGCTAACCCAAGAGTTGGACTTAAAAAATTAATGGGTGGAAACAAACGGTTTACTGAAGGAAAAAGCATAAGACCAAGGCAAGATAGTCTTGCACTTCATGGTACAGAAGGCGGGCAAAAACCTTTTGCAATTATAGTAGGTTGCAGCGATAGCCGTGTGCCTAATGAGATTATATTTGACCAGGGTGTAGGCGATTTATTTATCGTTCGTACAGCCGGGCAGGTAATGGCACAGGCATCTTACGGCAGTATTGAATTTGCAACACTGGCACTGGGTTCAAAATTGATTGTGGTGTTGGGCCACCAAAAATGCGGAGCTGTGGATGCTGCTGTAAAACGGCCTGATAATCCACCGGGGCATATAGTTACACTCATTAATGCCATTAAACCAGCAGCAGAAAAAAGTAAATACATGGCTGGTGACAGATTGGATAATGCAATACGACAAAATGTAATAGAACAGGTGAATGAACTAAGGGATCTGGATCCTGTATTGGCAAAAAAATATCAAAATGGCGAAATATTGATTGTTGGTGCTGTGTACAATCTGCACTCTGGTAAAGTAGAGTTTTTACCGGAAACTTTAAATAATTTGCCGGAGAAGAAATACTAAAAATACGCTGATGTTGATTTGGGATTGGCTATCTGCACCAGCTTAAATGGATCCGTTTAGGCTGGTTTTTTCAAAATTTATAATTATAGAGTATGCTAAAAAAAATACTGTTGATTTTGCTAATTTTTCATTTTGTAGTTAAGAATTTGGCTGCTCAAAATACAAGGGTAACAGATAAAAATGCGATTGGTTGGTTTAATAATTTTACTACCATTAAATTTTCTTCAAAATGGAGTGGCCACCTGGAATACCAGTGGCGAAGAGAAAATTTTGTAAAAGACTGGCAGCAAAGTTTGTTCAGAACCGGGGTTAATTACCAGGTCAATAACAAACTTACCCTTCGGGCAGGTTATGCCTGGATTGAAACTTTTCCCTATGGAGATATTCCCTTACAGGCAGCAGGAAAAAGATTTCCGGAACACAGGGCTTTTCAGATGGCTACCCTTACGGACAATGTAAATCGGGTAGAAATGAGTCACCGGTTTATGCTGGAACAAAGATGGATAGGCCGGTATACCAATGTGGCATTAAGTAAACCCGATGACTTTTTGTTTTTAAACCGGCTCAGGTATATGTACCGTATGCAAATGCCAATCGGCAAAAAGAAGATAGAAGATAAAACGCCCTATGCTGCCATTTATGATGAACTATTTATTGGCTTTGGAAAAAATGTAAATGAAAATGTATTTGACCAAAACCGGTTGGGTATCCTCCTTGGTTACCGCTTTAATAAAAAGTTCAGGGTGGAAGGAGGTTTTTTACAGCAAATTGTTCAGCTTGGAAGGGAGGTAAATAACCGTAATGTTTTTCAGTACAACAACGGAATTATTTTAAACAGTTATTTCAATTTTGATTTAAGTAAAACTTCCCTCAAAAATTAATTTTTTGTTAATTCCATGCAACTAATATTTTAAAAAGTGCTGCTGCATTGTACATAATGAATTCAAATGAAAAGAATACAGAAATATATATCTGCAATCCTGTTACTGCATACTAGCAATATATGTTTTAGCCAGTATCCTGACTTAGGTAGCTGGAATATTATTAATGTCAAATATAACATTAATGAAAAATGGAGTGTTTTTGGTGAGGCTCAGTTGCGGTCACTACGGTTTTATAATCATTTTCATTACCATGAGTATAAAGGAGGTGTAAACTTTAAGGCTTATCCAAATATGACCTTCACGTTAGGTGCAGGGGATTACGATACGTACAAAGAAGGAGGCGATTTTATTAAGCCAAAAAATAACGATGAGTTTAGATTATGGCCGCAAATAACCTTATCGCAAGCAATTAAAAATTTTAAAATAGAACAGCGGTATCGGGCAGAATTCAGATTTACCAGCAATGGGTATAGAAATAGATTCAGATACAGATTGGGTGTTTCATATCCCTTTGGGAAAAATGAAAAAGGGTATAAACCTTATCAGGTAAATATAAGTAACGAGCTATTTTTTACAGATAAAGAACCCTATTTTGAAAGAAACAGGGCATTAATATCTTTTGGGTATAAAATGGCGAAACATGTATCTGTGCAATTGGGTTATTTACACCAATTTGATTATAAAATAAATGATGAAACCGGCCGTGATTTTTTGCAAATTGGATTATATGCTGAGCTACTCAGCAAAATTAATAACCAAAATATCAAAAAGTAATTGCGATAAAATTATATACTACGAAATTGATAAGGGATGGTATAGAACCCACTTTATTTTGAAACAGCAACACTCATCATTAAATTAAATATCACAATGCCCTTATAGCAAGTTTATTTGTTTCGCCTTTTTAAAAAATTATTTAACCATATAAATCATGTATTATGAAAAGAAAATTATGTCTGTGTTTAGTTTTTATTATTGGCCTCCAATCTTCTCAACAACTTTTTGCACAAGCAAATAAAAAAGGAAGTTTTTCAATAAACTTTGGCCCTGAGATGGCCTTTCCTGAAGCTGATTTTAGAAAAACACACCATTTTGGGTATGGAGGTAGCTTTAAAGCAGAATATACTTTTGGCAAACATGGAAGTGTAACCGTTAACAGTGGGGTTTCAGTTTTTTCAGGGAGAACCTATTTTGAAACCATACCATCACCGCCAACTGATTACAAATCTCTAGTAGCGATTCCTGTAAAAGCAGGTGCCCGTTATTATTTTGGCAGATTCTACTTTTTTGGGGAGACCGGTTTGGTCTTTTTAAATAAATATGCTAATTCAACCAATGCTATTTTAAGCGCAGGTGCAGGTGATAAAATAAAGTTAGGTGATAACTTTCTTGATATTTCTTTAAGACAGGAGACCTGGCTTAATAGTTCTCAAAATTTTAATATGGCTGTTTTAAGAGTAGCTTATGAAATTGTTTGGTAAGGAAGTGCGGCTGTAATCTTACTAAGG
>JANMFO010000152.1:0-7483 GCA_031374245.1 Chitinophagaceae bacterium
GCGATTCTTCGCCAGCAGCTAACCAATTTTAATGCAGGTGCCGACCTGGAAGAAATAGGAACTGTATTGCAGGTAGGTGATGGCATTGCCCGTGTTTACGGATTGGGTAATGTTCGCTACGGTGAACTGGTGGAATTTGAAAATGGGGTCCGTGCTATTGCATTGAACCTTGAAGAAGATAATGTGGGTGTGGTATTGATGGGTGAAAGCGGAGCTATTAAAGAAGGTGCAAAAGTGAAACGTACCGGCCAGATTGCTTCTATTAAAGTAGGAGAAGGAATGGTTGGTCGTGTGGTAAATACGTTGGGTCAGCCAATTGATGGTAAGGGTCCAATTACCGGTGAGTTGTATGAAATGCCACTGGAAAGAAAAGCTCCGGGTGTAATTTTCAGAGAGCCGGTAAAAGAACCATTGCAAACAGGAATCAAAGCTATTGATGCGATGATTCCGATTGGTCGCGGACAAAGAGAATTGGTAATCGGTGACCGCCAGACTGGTAAGTCAGCTATTTGTATTGATACCATTATTAATCAGAAAGAATTTTTTGCAGCAGGCAAAACTGTTTATTGTATATATGTAGCCATTGGGCAAAAAGCATCTACCATTGCCCAGGTGATGAAAACATTGAGTGATGCGGGTGCGATGGAGTATACTATTATCGTTGCAGCTTCAGCATCAGACCCTGCACCGTTGCAGTTCTATGCACCATTTGCTGGTGCTGCTATCGGTGAGTTCTTCCGTGATACCGGCCGTCCTGCTTTGATTATTTATGATGATCTTTCTAAACAAGCCGTGGCTTATCGTGAGGTGTCATTGTTGTTGCGTCGTCCTCCGGGTCGTGAAGCATATCCTGGTGACGTATTCTACCTGCACAGTCGTTTATTGGAAAGAGCAGCGAAAGTTATCAGTGATGATAACGTGGCAAAAAACATGAACGATGTACCTGATAGTATCAGGCATATGATAAGAGGCGGCGGTTCATTAACTGCATTGCCTATCATTGAAACACAGGCTGGTGACGTATCAGCTTATATCCCGACAAACGTAATTTCCATTACAGACGGACAGATATTCCTGGAAACAAACTTGTTCCTGTCAGGTATCCGTCCTGCTATTAACGTAGGTATTTCAGTAAGCCGTGTGGGTGGTAATGCACAGATTAAATCGATGAAGAAAGTAGCTGGTACGTTGAAACTGGATCAGGCTCTTTACCGTGAACTGGAAGCCTTCTCTAAATTTGGTGGTGATTTGGATGCTGCTACCAAGAACGTAATTGATAAAGGTGCAAGAAACGTGGAGATATTGAAACAACCTCAGTTCTCACCTTTTGCAGTAGAGAAACAAGTGGCTATTATTTACCTCGGTACAAACGGATTAATGAAAGAAGTTGCTGTTAAGAGAGTAAAAGAATTTGAAGAACACTTCCTGATGGAAATGGACAACAAACTACCGGATGTAATGGCTGAGTTTAAGAAGGGTAATCTGCCGGAAGATGGTTTGAAGAAGATGGTAGATCTGGCGAATGGATTGATACCATCTTATAAAAAGTAATAAAAGTTCATTCAATAAATTTAATCCTGCCGAAAGGCAGGATTTTTTTTATGTACCTGACGGCTCTACTACTATCATAGCCTGTTACAGTTTAATCTGAGTTTACAGAAGGGTACCCTCATACGTTCGATAACTATACTCAACTTTTCATACAATATACAATACTACCTGAAAATACAACATAATCCGGCTTCTCCTTTTTTTGACATAACAGTAAGTATAATTTCAAAGAAAAATGTTTTTTACTATACTATTCAAGGGTAGAACTCCTATAATTATTATACTAATCATTTTATATTTTATTGATTATCAATTATAATCGTATTTATACTACATAAAATACGGTATTTTTTGCGAAATAATCCTCGAAAATCTTGCAAGTAAAAAACCTGCGTATTATGTTTGTGCCAGAATCGAACTAATCCTAAGAAAGCAACGTAAATCCGACCCCTGAAACAAACTACTCTTACAAAGGGAATATACTCCCGGTCTGTTTCTCTCACTTATCAAGTCGGTTTTCAGCGCAATCTGAGGCAAGTTCAAAAGAACCCGTACAACCTTAATCTTGAACCCTAAAGTGAAAACGATGAAAACATTTGTACCCTTTAAAAGTGTGATTTCGAAAGCTTGTTTCCTTTTTGCGATTTTAACAACAGCTACATCTGCTTACTCGCAGGTTCCTGAGTTAATATTTAATAATGTAGTACTGGAGTCTGGTACTGATAAAGAAGATGGGGCAAAATATCGATTCAGCAATGTTACCTCCGGTCTAGATGCAGTTATAGAAATTAAAGGCCGCTCATCTGCCTCTGTTGTTCTTAGCAGTATTGATACTTCAGGGACTGGTTTAGGCTATACAAAAGCATTTCAACCTGTATTGGGAATTCCGGGTACAGCTCCTGCAAATGCAAACTGGTCAATGGATTTTCGCTTAACTTTTTATAAAGCCGGAACAACTACTAAAATACCAGTTTCACAGTTTTATGTAACAGGTCTGGATATTGATGGTGATGGAGTATCACTGAGTGAATGGGCTAAAATGGATAAGCTTACATCAATTGATTCTGCCTTAGTCAATAGCCTTACGTTTACAAAAACGGCGACTTCCGGACAAGGCGATGATTTTAAAGTAGAAGGTATTGTTGCAAACTCTCCGGGTATAGATACATCTGCCATTAATGTAATGGCAACGTATAGGTACACAAATAAAGATGGAATTGATTTTACCATTGGTGCCAAAACATCTTCTTCTACAACCACTGCGGGTATGCGGTTGAATTCGCTTTGGTTCAGAACCTTTTTTAACCCTCTTTTACCGGTTAAGATGATGTCCTTTACCGCGGTGCTGAATAATAACGCTAAAGCAGAGTTAAAATGGGCGACAGCTACCGAAGAGAACGCAAGCCATTTTATTGTAGAAAAAAGTACAGATGGGAATAAATATTCGGAAGCAGGGATTGTTTTCGCTAATGGTACCACAACAGATATAATGAATTATAGCTTTTTTGATAACGTTACTACTAGCCAGGCCGGGGTTATTTATTACAGGCTTCGTACAATTGATATTGACGGTAAAAGCGAACTTTCTGCAACCCGTATCATCAGAATTGGTAAACAAACAGAAAAGGGAATCTCAATTGTTACCTACCCTAACCCGGTAAGCAATGAAGTTCGTATCACAATCCCTGCTAACTGGCAGAATAAAAAAGTGGTTTACGAAATATACAATGCAAGCGGCAAAACAGCTAAAAAGATTGAAACTGCCAGCAGCAGCCAGACAGAAACAATAAATGTAAGTAGCCTGGCTCCGGGTTTCTATATAGTTAAGGTGAGCTTTGATGGACAAACTGCTCAACAAAAGATAATAAAACAGTAAAAGTCATTTTGATAGGGGTTGTTCCAGCCGTTCTGATTTTATCGGGACGGCTTTTTTAATTTATATCTCTTGTGTAGTAAGGACTTTCTAAAACAGCAGTATTTTAAATGGTGAGCAGATAAAATGATGTAGTAAGAACCCGGGTTATTAGTGTATGTTTTACAGTATCTCAACCAGCTAACTCTACTAATACCTAAATATTAACTTGCTGGATATCAATACTAATCGTAATAATACTACATAAAATACGGTATTTTATGCGAAATAATCCTCGAAAAACTTGCAAGTAAAAAAACTGCGTATTATGTTTACATCAGAATCGAAACAATCCTAAGAAAGCAACGTAAATCCGACCCCTGAAACAAACTACTCTTACAAGGGAATATACTCCCGGTCTGTTTCACTTACTTACCAAGTCGGTTTTCAGCGCAATCTAAGGACAAGTTCAAAAGAACCCGTACATCTTAATCTTGACCCTAAAGCGAAAACGATGAAAACAACTGTACCCTCAACAAAAATTTACAGCAACCTGTTGCTGGTTTTGTTTGTTATAATCCTGAATTTTTCAGGAAAGGCACAAACCTTTACTTCGATTAAAAATGGCTCATGGAGTAGTGCTTCAACATGGCAAGGTGGTGCTATTCCTCCTGTTAATGGTAGTATCATTGCTGGGATGGTGATTAACATCAAACACCGGGTTTCCTATTCAGGATCCAATATTAATAACGAGGGTATCATCAATATCAGTAACGCTAATGGTCCTTCTCCCCGGTTAATGATTTCTTCAGGAATAAATGTTACTAATAAAACCGGTGGTCAAATATTCATCCTGGATGCTGAGATGAGGCAGTTCCGTTTTGTTGGCGGTAAAGAATTTGGCATACCCCAGTCTGGAAATTTTAAAAATGACGGTGGATATTTAAAAGTTAATAACAGCTTCGTTGAATTTGCGGAAGACTGGTCTAATGAAGGCGGAGGAAGAACTTATTTCAGAAACAGTTCGCTGGCTATTGGTAAAAAATATGATCTCAAAAATAATTCCAGAGATACAATTCTTTACTCATCCATTTCAGTTGGTATACAAGGATCTGGTGATTTTACAGTTGACGGGTCAAATGCAATTGCAATTTATAATACAATAAGAGTGCAGGTGGCCAGTAGTAATGGTAAGTTCAATTTGAAAAGTGGAATCGTAAGTGGAAGTATTGACCATATCTCTTTAAGAAATCATGTTACCGGATTATATAGTTCTGATAAAATAGTTGCAGACAACAGCATTGTGACAGCGGGTATAGTATTAAACACTTACCGTGCCCCATCAGCACTATCTTTTGAACCTAACGGAAAGTTTACAGGAACACAAACACTAAACAACTCACTTAAATACTTCCCTGCCAAATTGTTTGCATCAGCCTCCTCTGCTTCTATGAATATGACAGATGCTCCGGTACTGGTTGCAGGAACTGATTTACAGGTGGGTGCCAAATACCAGTATGAAGGTATTGCACCTGGTATTGACGCTTTTGTTACTATTGAAAGCATGGTGAATGGTGCTACAATTAGTATGCTTGATGATAATGCAAACGGTTCAGGTTTTACTGAGGGTTTTCAACCGCAGATTACTTCCGGAGCTGTAATTGGCGAGTCCTATGTAAAATTAAAGTTTGAATATTTTGTATCGGGAACTAATGAACCCGCTACTGTTTCAGATCTTACATTAACTGCATTGGATATTGATGGAACTTCTACCTATAAAGAATTTGACGAGATTGATTTAGGCCCCGGTGCAACTGCTGATTATGTTATCGGAAGTCCTGGAATAACATTAACGCAGCCACAGCCCGGTACGTTCAGGGGTATAAATGCCAATGGACAAACCATAAATGGAGTGGATACTATGGCAAAACAACACATGTTTACTGTAAACAATAAAGATGTAACATCTTTCACTGTAAAAATGGGGTTGGTTAATACAGAGGCGATAGCTACCTACAGGTTGTTTAGCTTTTATTCAAAAGCATTTGTTTATCCACTTAACCAGGCCCTGCCGGTAAAAATGGAATCTTTTACCGCTACCTTGAATAACAGTAGCAATAAGGTGGACCTGAAATGGACTACCGCCAGTGAAATCAATGTAAATCATTTCATCGTTGAAAAAAGTACCGATGGTACGAACTTCAGTGATGCAGCAATGGTGTTTGCTTATGGCACTGCTACAGAAAAAGCTAACTACAGTCTTTCTGATAATATATCTGCAAGCCAGGCTGGTGTAGTTTATTACAGACTTCGTTCAGTAGATGCGGATGGTAAGAGTGAACTTTCTGCAATCCGAATCATCAGGCTTAGTAAGCAAACAGATAAAAACATCTCCATTGTAACTTATCCAAATCCGGTGAGCAATGAAGTTCGTATCACCATACCTGCTGACTGGCAGAATAAGAAGGTTGTGTATGAAATATTTAATGTTAATGGCCGTACTGCAAAGAAAATTGAAACAGCAAGCAGCAGTCAAACAGAAACCATCAATGTTAGCAGCCTTACTCCCGGGTTTTATATTGTTAGAGTAAGTTTTGAGGGACAGACAGCTCAGCAAAAGATAGTTAAGCAATAAAAATATTATACAGGGGTTCCGGCCGTATCGTTTCAAGCGATACGGTTTTTTTGTTTAAAAATAATTTGGTTTATTTTATAAACTACTTTATGTTTGTGTTGAAATTTGAAAATTGACCAAAATGAAACAATTGAAACATGTGATTTTCGGGCTGCTTTCGGTGGTAGCAATGCAGACTCTATCTGCTCAAACAACTGTGAAAGGTATTTTGAAGGATAATAAAGGAAACCCTGTTTCCGGTGCCAGTATATCTATTAAAGACAGCTACGATGGCGCTACGTCAGATACTACAGGTAACTACTCTTTTAAAACTTCAGAAAAAGGAAGCCAGGTACTGCTTATATCATACATAGGTTATAAACCTATTGAACAAACTATAAAACTGGAAGGTGGTGTGTTGACAATTGATGCAACACTTAAGCAAGAAATAAGTGAGTTAACAGCAGTGGTTCTGTCTGCAGGTACTTTTGAAGCCAGTGACAGAAAAAGAGCGGCTGTTGTTCTTGACCCGATTGACATTGTAACTACGGCCAGTGCCAATGGAGATATAACAGGAGCTTTAAAAACATTGCCTGGTGCACAGCAGGTAGGGGAGAGTGAGGGGCTTTTCGTTCGTGGTGGTACAGCTGCAGAAACGAAAACGTTTATAGATGGAACATTGGTGAATAATTTTTTCTTTAGTAGTGTTCCCAACATTGCACAGTTTGGACGGTTTTCTCCGTTTATTTTTAAAGGAACTGTTTTTAGTACTGGTGGTTATTCTGCACTATATGGTCAGGCTCTTTCTTCAGCATTGATATTAGAATCAATCGATTTACCGGATCAATCTTCTGCTAATCTTGGTATTTCAGTTTTAAGTGGTAGTGCCGGGTACCAGCATTTATCCAAAAATAAAAAATCATCTTTTGGTGCCAGTTATAGTTATACTGATCTTGGTCTTGCATTTGCCGTAATCAAACAAAAACAGGATTATTCTAAAGCCCCTGCTTATCATAGTGGAGATGCGAACTTCCGTATCAAGACATCTAAAACAGGGATGTTGAAATATTATGGTTATTTCAGCAGCAACAGATTAGGTTTTACTACTAACAGTATTGATTCATTAGGTTATCTTGACAAATTTGCAATTAGTAATACTAATATTTATCATAACCTGGCGTGGAAAGAAAATCTTGCAAAAAGATGGAAAATTAATTTAGGCGTGTCGTACACTAATAACAAGGATGATATTAGCGGTGGTATGCAGGACATTAATAAGAATGATGTGGTTCTTGGAAATCTTGAGTTTAAGAAATTCAATGTTGCTACAAAAGGAAATTATTTTAACGCCAAAGCCGTCTTTGAAAAAAAATTAAAAGGGTTGAGTGCTATCCGTTTTGGAAGCGAATATAATTACAGTGATGACCGGCTTGTCTATACAGCTTACGATGGACAAAAATATCCCG
>JANMFO010000156.1:0-5438 GCA_031374245.1 Chitinophagaceae bacterium
CTTCAACCGGGTAATAAGATGGTGGCTGCTGGTTATATGGTATATGGTTCATCTACCATGCTGGTATATGCAACACGAAGGGGGGTGAATGGATTTACACTGGATCCTTCTATTGGCGAATGGACACTCAGCCATCCGGATATTAAATGTCCGCCGCAGGGTAAAATATATTCTGTGAACCACGGAAACTTTTTCAAGTATGAAGAAGGAGTGAAGCAATACATCACTGCTTGCCAGAAAAAAGATAAAACAAATGGCGGCCCCTATACGCAACGATATATCGGAAGTATGGTGGCTGATGTACACCGTAATTTAATTAAAGGCGGCATTTTTACTTACCCGGGCACAACGGATAAACCAAAAGGTAAACTTCGTTTGTTATATGAGTGTAATCCGTTTGCTTTTATTGTAGAAGTGGCAGGCGGTAAAGCAACCAATGGCAAGCAGCGGATATTGGATGTGATACCAACAGAATTGCATCAGCGAAGTTCCTTATTTATCGGAAGTAAACTGATGATGGAAGAATTAGAAACCTATTTGAAGCCCGACTGATGATTGAGATAATAGAATACGAAAGCAAATACCAGCCTGATTTTAAACGATTGAATCTTGAATGGTTAGATAAATATAATCTCACCGAATCGCATGACCTTGAAATATTAGATGACCCGGAAGGTTCCGTAATTGCAGGCGGCGGCTGTATCTTCCTCGCAATAGATGGTGAAAAAATAATTGGCTCCTCCGGTTTGTGGAAAGAAAATGAATCGGAATATGAGTTAATAAAAATGGCAGTGGATACGGAGTACCGGGGGCAGGGAATCAGTAAAATTTTATTAAACCGCTGCCTTGAAGAAGCAAAAGAGCGGAAAGCAACAAAGGTTTTCCTTTTTTCAAACAGCCAATTGAAAACTGCACTGAAACTCTATGAAAAATATGGGTTTAGTTATGTAGATGTAACAGATGCCCCTTTTCTGACGGCGGATATAAAAATGGAATTAATCTGCACTTAATAATCTTCTGTTTTGTTTAAACTTCGTGGTAAATTGGCGAATCAGTATCTTTATCACCTAATCAATAAGAATGGCCAATACAATAATTTCTGTAAAGAATCTTGTCAAGAATTATGGAAATTTCAAGGCGGTAAAAGGAATTTCCTTTGATGTGTATGAGGGGGAGATTTTTGGTTTGCTCGGTCCTAATGGTGCTGGAAAATCAACTACTCTTGAAATTATTGAAACACTCCGGGAAAAAACAAGTGGTGAGATTATTGTCGATGGTTTAAATCTTGATAAACAACCGAACGAAATAAAAAAGAGAATAGGGGTACAGTTACAAACCAGTGGCTATTATCCGGGATTAAATTTAGTGCAGCTTGTTCAACTATTCTGCGGTTTGTATAACCGGGATGTAGACCCGATGGAGTTATTGGAAACAGTAAACCTGAAGGATAAAGCAAAAGCAAAATTCAAACAGTTAAGTGGCGGACAGAAACAACGTTTTTCAGTCGCCACCACATTAATTAATGAACCACGGATTATTTTCCTGGATGAACCAACTACCGGCCTTGATCCACAAGCAAGACGAAGCCTTTGGGAACTGGTGAAAAATATCCGGGGAAAGGGTACTACGGTTATCATCACCACACACTATATGGATGAAGCAGAATATTTGTGTGACCGGGTAGCCATTATTGATTCAGGAAATATTGTGGCCTTAGATACACCTGATAAATTAATTGATAACCTGGTGGCAACAGGATTTGAACGCCCCAAAGAAATGAAAATGGCGAATCTTGAAGATGTGTTTATTAATTTAACAGGACATTCGTTACGGGAAGGATAAAGTCTCCGCCATTCGGCGGATTTGGGTATGAGTACACAAAATAAACTAAAAGAATATATGCAGGGAAAAATTGAAGAACAGAAAGCTGCCGGGGCAGCATTCATGACAGTCAACATTGAAAAAGAAAATGTAAAAGAATTGCCCGGGGGCATTCAATACGAAGTAATCAAAGAAGGAACTGGTGCACAACCGGAACTAAGGGATAAAGTAAAAGCCCATTACAAAGGCACGTTGCTCGATGGAAAAGAGTTTGATAATTCTTTTAAAAGAGGACAGCCATTTTCTGCGCCACTTACAGCTTTGATAAAAGGCTGGCAGGTTGCTTTACCACAAATGAAAGAAGGCAGTCATTGGCGGTTGTGGATTCCTTCCGATTTAGCATATGGTGACAGAGGTGCCGGTAGCGATATTCCCGGTGGTGCTACGCTGATATTTGAAGTAGAACTATTAGAGATTGTGAAATAAAACAATTTATACTATGCCTGCACTTGAAGTTGATGCTCGTTATCCTATAGGCAAATATGAGCCACAGCCATTTTCAATCGAACAAAAAATTGAGTGGCTGGCTGATATAAAATTTCTACCAATTCAGTTGGAAAGCGCAGTGCTTAATCTCGATGAAGCACAATTGCAAACACCATATCGTGAAGGTGGCTGGACCGTTCATCAGTTGGTGCATCATGTGGCCGACAGTCACATGAATGCCTACATACGTTTCAAACTCGCATTAACAGAAAACAATCCTACTATCAAGCCGTATGAAGAAAAGTTGTGGGCAGAGATGCATGATGTTCATAAATTGCCAGTCAATATCTCCCTTACGTTATTGCATGCTTTGCATACCCGTTGGTTTGAAGCGTTGAAATATGTTGCAGATGATGAGTGGAATAACCGGACAGTTTTTCATCCCGAACATAAAAAAACAATGCGGCTCTGGTACCTGTTAGGTATGTATGCATGGCATGGAAAGCATCACGTGGCGCATGTAACTGCATTAAGGAACCGGATGGGGTTGTAGAAACCTTATGCTTAAATGAACAAGGTACCCTGAACTGTAAACTATGAAATGGAAAATCCTCTCTTCCGAATATCTTTTTAGAGATCTTTGGTTCACCGTTCGCAAGGACAAATGCGAAACACCCGGTGGCAAAATTGTTGACCCTTATTATGTGTATGAGTTCCCCACCTGGGCAGCCGCAGTACCCGTAACAGAGGATGGCAAAATTGTAATGATTCGGCAGTACCGACATGCGTTGGGCGAAACAGGCATCGAACTTCCCGGCGGTTGTGTGGATGATACCGATAACAATCTGCAGGATGCAATGGCAAGGGAGCTCTTAGAAGAAACAGGCTATTCTTTTTCTTCTTATCAATACCTGGGAAGAATTTCTGCTAATCCATCTGCAAATAACAACCTGCTGCATATGTACCTGGCAACTGGTGGGAAGAAAGTGACCGAACAACAATTGGATGAGAACGAAGAGATAGAAGTATTACTGTTAACTATAGATGAAGTAAAACAACTGCTGCGGGAAAATAAAATTGTGCAGGCAATGCATGTTAGTTGCATTCTTTATGCATTGGAGAAATTGGGGGAACTTAAATACTAGGAGTATTTACCTCACCTACCAAAAAGACACTCCCGCAAACAACGATCATATCATCAGGATGTGCATGTTGAAGGGCAAACTCGATGGCCTCATTTACTTCCGGAAAAGAATCGCCATGCAATCCGGCTGTTAATGCTTTTTTCATTAATTCTTCTTCCGGCAAAGCTCTCGGTATTTGTGCTTTGGTAAAATAGTACAATGCATTTTTAGGAAGTAATGCCAATACTTTTTCTACTTCTTTATCTTTTACCATCCCGATTACAATATGTAATTGACTGTGTTCTGTAACTTCTGCCTGCTCTATCAATTGTTGTATGCCGTCAATATTATGTGCCACATCCAAAACTACTAGTGGGGAATGATGAATAATTTCCCAGCGGCCGTGCAGGCCGGTTAGTTTTTTTGTTTGTTTTAATCCTTTATGAATTGTTGAATCATCAATCTTCCAGCCACGATGTTGTAATTGTGAACAGGCTTCCAGTACGGTCAGCAAATTTTTTATTTGATAAATACCCGGCAGATCGAGATGATATACTTTGTGGTCAGCAGCATGTTCTGTTGCTACTTCTGCTACCAGTTCGTTTTTACTCCAATCCCAATCCATTACCTGTCTTTTTTTCGACGCAATGGATAAAGGAGCCTCTTTTTCTTTTGCTGTTTGTTCGAAAATGGGTTGTGTAGCTGGTATTACTTCACCAATAACAACTGGCACATTTTGTTTAATAATCCCTGCTTTTTCGAAAGCAATTTTTTCTAAACTATCACCCAGCAGGTTCATATGGTCCCAACCGATATTAGTGATGATAGAAAGTTCTGGTGTAATAATATTGGTACTGTCTAATCTTCCGCCAAGCCCCGTTTCTATTACCGCAATATCTATTTTCTGTTTGGCAAAATAGTCAAATGCCATGGCCACTGTAATTTCAAAAAAGCTGGGATTTATTTCTTCTACCAATGGTTTTATTCTTTCGGTAAAATCAATTACAAATGCTTCGTCTATCATCTCACCGTTTGTCTTTATCCGTTCCCGAAAGTCTTTCAGGTGGGGAGAAGTGTACAGTCCGGTTTTATATCCTGCCGTTTGTAAAATGGCTGCCAGCATATGACTTACCGATCCTTTACCATTGGTGCCTGCAATATGTATCGTTTTGAATCTGGATTGTGGATTGCCCAAAAATTCACAAAGCGTAATAGTATTAGTCAAATCAGCTTTATAAGCAGCAGCACCGATACGGCTGAACATGGGCAAGCGGCTGAATAGATAATCGAGAGTTTGCTGGTAAGTCATCCGGGCAAAAATAAGAAAGGGATGTTGTAAAAGATGCTATAAAAGCCCAATACATTTCTCGCAAAGAACGCAAAGGAGCAACGGTGCAAAGAATACAATAGATATTGCTGAATAAAATTACAGTATGATGAAGAAAGAAGTTTTTATATTTCTTTCACTGAAAGAAATATAAAGCCCAATCCGCCTAATGGCGGGTTACAACAGTCGATGCCCAATTATATATCGCAGGTAAAAAAATAAAAAAGCCCTGAATAAAATTATTCCGGGCTTTTTATAAGATGATTATATTTTTAATTTACTTCAAAATTAAATCTTACGGTCACCATTGATTCATGGTCTGATTTATCGAAGCGTATATTTTGCAGGTATTGCATAATGGCTGTCTTGTAGGCATTACTGCTGTTGGAAGAACCTTTAGCGATACTTACAAATTTACCGATGCCATCAGGAGTTACATTTACGTTCGCATAGATTGTTGCTTTATCCAAATCTCCCTGGAAAGAATAGGAACGAACGATTTTTCTATCGCCATTAGTAACTTTTGGTCCGCTGCCGCCACCCGTACCATTTCCATTTCCACCGCCATTACCATTACCTGTTCCACCACCTGTACCATTTCCATTTCCTACACCCGTACCAGTTCCCCGGCCACCAGCTATTCCATAATCATCAGCACCGCCGCCGCCCTTATTAGTCCC
>JANMFO010000170.1:0-5295 GCA_031374245.1 Chitinophagaceae bacterium
ATAGAAAAGAGTTTAGAGTAAGTGAAAAAATAACACAGTGGGTGATGCCAGTATTTTCTTTTTTACTGCCAAAGAAATACAGGCCGGTGAAAGCAAAAGATGTGGCGAAGGAGATGGCGGGTGTCTGTAAAAAGTGAAGAAGGTTTCTTTGTTAACGAATACAAACAACTGATTTTTCTAATTTTCTAACTATAATAATAATGAAAAAAATCGCTACCGCTATATTAATTCTATTCACTTTAATTATCAGCTGCAATCACCCTGAAAACAAAAAAGATAATTATGATAGTTTAAAACAAAAAATTATTGGGAAATGGGGTGGCGAGGAAAGAGTGCCTGGCTTGTATATTAGTACTAATTCAGTTTATAGTACTACATGGAAAGATTCTTGTCCCTATTTTTTTATAAAGGATACTTTTTTTGTAAAATTTACAGACCGAGATACTGCTACTCCTTTTGGAAAGATGTCAGTAAATAAAGATACACTTACTTGGGTTGATAGAGAAGGAATGAAAACTTTTGCATACCGATGCCAATAATAATTTACGCTACTGTTGGTATTTTCTTCTCATCAAAGTATGAATGAAGACAATTCAAAATCTAAAAAGAAACCTTCGAAAATGCTGAATAGCGAACAGAACGTACAAGTGTGCGACGCAACGAAGATGATAGTAGTAATGGAGCTTGGTAAAAAACATACTACATTCTGGTGGGAAGTTCAACCTGCTTATACCTTCTCAACAACCATGTTGTAATCAACCAGCAACTTATTACCGGCAATAACTGCATTGTAAAAAAGCTGAAATAAGAAATAGTAACTACTGGTCTTGGTAATACTTCTACAAAAAGCTGTTGGCCAATAGTGTTGCCGGAAAAGACAACCATCTGGACAATGTTCCAGCCAAAGTGTATGGCGATTGGAATAAACAAGGAAAACGATTTGGCATAGCCATAAGCCAGTACCAATCCCATAATACCTGTCATAATAAATTCAATGGCCATTTGTGCCGGGTTTCCCCAAAGTTCATGAGAAAACCAATGATAGATACCAAAAGCCACAGCAGAAATAATAATAGCCCGGGTGGCTCCGAGTTTTTTAATCAGGATATACAACAATACTCCCCGGAATATAAACTCCTCAAACAATACCGACTTAACAGTAAACCAAACGCCGTCTAGAATTGCCCTGGCATTTATGGCAGGGTTCAGCATCCAGCTTTGTTTAGCTATCCCCATTTTTAATAAAAAGCCGGATACAGCACAAGCGGCTGTAACAAAGAAAAACAAGGTGAAGTCAAGTAATCTTTTCTTAGTAGGCATTAATCCCAAACAACTAAGATTACCTTTTTCATACAACCAAACTATCAGCCAGGAAATGGCCAGTTGAACAATAATACCTATCATGAAAGTAAAGTAAAAATAAAAACAGACAATGGATCAGTTTTTTTGCGAAATGATTAAAAAAGCTCCTGACTTACCTTGTTTCCAACCTATACAGCATCCACATCCGCCACTATCGTCACACTTCTAAAACTTTTATTTTGATGCAGAATAGCTACCTGTTCTAATAAATCTTTTTTACATTGATTGATAGTCTTACCATCCCTGGGTAGTTTCAATAAAAGTTCCATCAAGTATTGATTCCTGATGCGGCCAATAACCGGTTCAGCCGGGCCAACAATGTACTGTCCGTATTTTATCTTCATCGCATCGGCATATACCTGTGCGGCTCTTTCCACTACTTCTTTTATTTTATGCTTAAAGCTGATATGAATAATGCGGGAGAATGGCGGGTAGAAAAATTCTTTTCGCTTCTTCAGTTCTTCGGTAAACATATTTTTAAAATCATGCTGCTGCACAAATTGCAACACCGGGTGGGTGGGCTGAGATGTTTGTACCATTACTTTTCCTGTCTCTTCTTTTCTTCCTGCACGGCCACTCACCTGCTCCATCAGCTGAAAGGCCCGTTCGTTGACTCTGAAATCTGCGAAGTGTAATAAGCCATCGGCATCCAAAATACCAACAAGGTCAACATTGTCGAAGTCAAGCCCTTTCACTACCATTTGTGTGCCGACTAAAATATCAATTCGCTTTTGTTCAAACTGTTGTATTAGCACATCATGTGCATTCTTTCCCCGCACAGTATCAATATCCATCCTTGCCACTTTAGCATCAGGGAAAGTTTCCTGCAACTGTTCTTCAATTTTCTCCGTACCGAAATTCCGTTGTGTAAATTTATCACTGCCGCAAGCAGCACAAGTATGCACCGGCGGATACGTAGTGCCGCAATAATGACAAATTAATTTATTCGTTAGTTTATGAAAAGTGAGTGATACATCACAATACTTACACTGCGGTATCCAGCCACAGGTGCTGCACACCTGGTAGGGTGAATAGCCCCGGCGGTTTTGAAAAAGGATGATCTGCCGGTTTCTGGCGATTACTTCATTCACGGCTTCCACCAGTTTCGGTGATAGCATTACTTTGGTTCTGTCTTTCTGTAAAATTTTTCTTGTATCAATTATTTCAATCGGTGGCAGTTTTAAATCGCCGTAACGTTGCAACAACTCCACCAAACCGTATTTAGCTGTTGTTGCATTGTAATAGCTTTCTATTGAAGGTGTGCCGCTACCGAGTAATGTCTTTGCGCCAAACAGGGAAGCAAAATAAATAGCTGCATCTCTCCCATTATATCTTGGTGCAGGCTCCTGTTGTTTGTACGATGTATCATGTTCTTCGTCACAGATAATCAACCCTAAATTCTGATAAGGCAAAAACACTGAAGACCTTGCGCCGAGTATCACCCGTAATTCACCATTCTTTACTTTGTTCCAGATTTCTACTCTTTCGTTCTGCGAAAACTTGGAATGATAAATGCCAATGTAGCCGCCAAAATGTTTTTGCAGACGACGGATGATTTGCGAAGTGAGTGCTATTTCCGGCAGCATATACAATACCTGCTTACCTTGCTTTATGTATTCTTCAATCAGCTTGATATAAATATTAGTCTTGCCGCTGGAAGTAACTCCGTGCAATAAACAAACTGGTTTACTTTTTAATTGTTCCAGTGTTTGCTCAAATGCTTTTTGTTGTAAATCTGATAACTCAAAATCAATCTGTACATTTTTAGGCAAATATTTTATCCTGTCGATGATTCTTTTTTCTGTCCAAAGGATTTTTTTTTCTACCAGGCCTTTCAACTGTGCTTCACTTGCTCCTGATTTTTTTAATAAAGAAGATTTAACTACTTCACCTTCTGTTTTCATCAAATGGAGATAACTGAGCAACAACTCCATTTGTTTGGGAGATTTTGTCCAGTTGTTCAGCAACTCTGATAGTTTGTCTTCATTATCATACTCCGGGTTCAGCAATACATAGCTTTCTTTCTTAGGTGAATAGGTTTGCTTCAATGCTTCCCAAACAAAACAAACTTTCTTTTGAATCAACCGATTGATAACGGGATAGACATGAGATGAATCTAAAATTTGTTGTACTTCCGTCAGGCTGAGTTCCTTTTTTATCAGCAATGCTTCACCAACAATATATTCATCATGGTCGAGGGCAGAAAAATCATCCCCGTATTCTTCGTTGTAAACAAGAATCGTTTCGCTGGATAATTTGAAGTGAGCTGGTAATGCAGCTGCCATTACTTCACCTTCACTGCACATATAATAGGATGCAATCCATTCCCACAGTTTCAGTTGCTGTTCAAATACAACCGGCTCTACATCCAATACATTCAAGATGTCTTTTGTCTCAAAAAATTCTGGCTTGTCTTCGTGAAGGCGTTTTATAATACCTGCATATTTTTTACTCTTGCCAAGGTTTACTTCTACCCGGCAACCCACTTTAGCTGTTTCCTGTAAATGTGCAGGAACAGACCAGGTGTAGTTTTTTGGAAGGGCTGATGGTATGATGACTTCGGCGTACCGCCCCGCCCCTAAAGGGGAGCCAGATTCATTTGTATGTAAGTTTTCTTCCTGCATTCAATAGCAAATCTAAACTATAGGGTTTAAAACTCCCCTTTAGGGGATGGGGGTGTTTTTCTCCATGCCGCATCATACTCAATCAATTTCTTTTCCATAATTTGATACACTTCCTGTTTTAATTTTTCAACATCAGCCGAAGTATATCCTGAAACAGGAATTTCATCTAAGTAAACAATGCGGCTGCGGCCGGGGGTCATGGAAAACAAACTTCTGTAATGCATCCTGCGATACGCATCAAGAAAAAGAACAGGTTTGATGGGTGTTTGTGTTTCAATAGCAACACGAAAAGCACCATCATAAAAATCTTTCAGTGGAGTTGTTCCCATATTAAAAGTACCTTCCGGAAAAACCATCACAGAGATTCCCTTACTGATTATTGATTTCAAAACCCTGACACTGTTAGCCCGGTTGGTGGCACTGCTGCGATCTACCGTTACAATTGCATTCTTATAAATAAAACCAAAGACGGGAACCTTGCTCATTTCTACTTTGCCCAATGGTCTGAATGGTTGGCGATATGCTTTTACCAGTATTGCCGCATCCAGATAAGAGATGTGATTAGAAAGAAAAATGTAAGACTTCTTTTTATCATGTGGCACTTCGTATATTTTTTTATGCCAGATAAAAATTAATGGAAACCACAAGTCTGCCCAGAGCATACACAATCGTATCATCATATTACCGCCTTTTATTCTGCCAAAAAATCCGGCAATAATTGCAAAGGGAAATATCAGCAGCATAACTGCTACAAAAGTGACGAAGGCATAGATGCTATAAATCCATTGAAGCGGCTTCAGCAATATCTTCATCAGTTCCGGTTTTTGTATTTATCATCATCACCGGGACAATGACATGCAAAATCTGTTTCTAAATCAATCACCGTTACTACGGTAGTTGATTCATTGCATTGTGCATATACAATTCTTACCCGTTGATTATCGTTAGTCACACCTTCTACGGCGTAGCGGGGGCATCTTGCATTTTGCAAATCACTTTTAGTATAATTTATTTTCCCATCCTGCATTATCTCTTCCACTTCAGCCTGCGAAATTTTTCGGCATTGCATCCGGCATTTTGCATGATTACTATATTCCAGCAAAGCAGTGCGACGGTCAAAACCTTTGTCCCGGTTGGTGGGATTGGTGGCCGGGTCTTTAGGTTTGTCGTTGTTGGTAACTTTCGGTTTTGGCAACGGTTCGTTACTGTTTTTACATTGTTTGATGACAACAATGGCAATCAGCATAAATGCCATCAGAATGTAGGGAGTCCATTTCTTGTTCACTCTCAAATATTTGGATAAAAATAC
>JANMFO010000186.1:0-4492 GCA_031374245.1 Chitinophagaceae bacterium
CTATTTTGTTTGAATGATTGATACCAACATCTTACTCCGGGCCTACCGTTTAATGAGCCAGACAAAAATAATGGCTGAAACATATGAAGCGAACCGTTCGATTTGCAGGTATGTTCATTCTACTTCAAGGGGGCATGAAGCTATACAACTGGCAACAGCTTTTCAATTACAACCACAGGATTTTGTAAGTCCTTATTATCGGGATGAAAGTATGTTGCAGGGCATCGGCTTTACACCTTACCAACAGATGTTGCAATTGCTGGCAAAAGGAGATGATATTTTTTCCGGTGGGCGTGAATATTATTCGCATCCTAATTATAAGAGTGATGACTTGCCAACCATTATTCACCAGAGCAGTGCCACCGGTATGCAGGCTATTCCAACTACGGGTATTGCCCAGGGAATAAGGTATTGGGAGAAAACAAATCCTGAAAAGCTAAAAAAAGGAGTGAATGGTGAAATGCCGCTTGTAATCTGTTCGATGGGTGATGCCAGTGTAACAGAAGGCGAAGTGAGTGAAGCCATGCAGTTTGCTGTTTTAAAACAATTGCCTGTTATTTACCTGGTGCAGGATAATAACTGGGGCATCAGTGTATCAGCAGGAGAATCCAGATCAATGAATGCATATGAATATGTGGCAGGTTTTAAAGGAATGAATAGGGTACAGGTAAACGGTAGTGATTTTGAAGCATCTTATAAAGTGATGAAAGAAGTGTGTGATTTTGTTCGACAAGAAGGTAAACCTTTTATGGTGCATGCGGAAACACCCTTACTGGGCCATCATACAAGTGGAGTACGTAAAGATTTTTATCGCAGTCAGGTTGATTGGGATAAACATGAGAAGCATGATCCGGTACCTCAATTAAGAAACAGGTTGATTGAAAAAGGAGTTCCTGAGGCAGTATTACTACAAATTGAAAAGGAAGCAGCTGAAACAGTAGCTGCTGATTTTGCAAAAGCAATAGCAGCACCGGAACCTGATCCGGCAAGTGTGGAACAATATGTATTTGCAGGAACTCCAATAACAGAAGAGAAAGGAGATCGAACCCCTGCCGGAGCGGAGAAAGTATTGATGGTAGACGCTGCCTTATATGCCATCAGGGAATTGATGGAAGATAATCCAAACATGATTTTGTACGGTCAGGATGTAGGTAAAAGATTAGGTGGAGTATTCCGTGAAGCCGCCACTTTAGCAGAACAGTTTGGCGAACACCGGGTTTTTAATACCGCTATTCAGGAAGCATATATCGTTGGCTCTACTATAGGATTAAATGCTCTCGGTATAAAACCAGTAGTGGAAGTACAATTTGCAGATTATATCTATCCGGGATTTAATCAACTCGTAACAGAAATATCAAAAAGCTGTTACCTGACGGTTGGAAAATTTCCTGTGTCCATGGTGCTGCGGGTACCGATTGGTGCTTACGGTGGAGGCGGTCCTTATCATAGCGGCAGTATAGAAACAACATTGTTATCTATTAAAGGAATTAAAGTGGTGTATCCATCCAATGCGGCAGATATGAAAGGACTGATGAAAGCAGCATATTACGATGGCAACCCGGTGGTGATGCTGGAACACAAAGGACTTTACTGGAGCAAAGTACCAGGAACGGATGAAGCAAAAACGATTGAACCGGCAAGAGATTATATTATTCCGTTGGGTAAGGCAGCTATTATTTTAAATGCTGCTGAACAAGCAATGAAGAATGGCGAAAGTTGTATAGTGATTACGTATGGCATGGGGGTATATTGGGCAAAAGCTGCGGCTAAGAATTTTAATCAGCAAATAGAAATTATTGATTTACGCACCTTATATCCATTGGATGAAGAATTGATTTTTGAAAGGGTGAAAGCACATGGAAAATGTTTGATATTGACGGAAGAGCAACAAAATAATTCTTTTGCCGAAGCATTGGCCGGAAGAATTTCTAAACATTGTTTCAAATCGTTGGATGCTCCTGTTGAAGTATTGGGAGCATTGAACCTGCCTGCTGTACCGATGAATATGGGATTGGAAAAAGCGATGTTGCCGAATGCGGAGAAGGTCACTTCTGTTTTGAAGCAACTTTTAAATTCTTAGTGTATTTTGTTATCAGCGATAGTAACACGGTTGATCGTCCCTTGCGTCGCACTATTCATCGTTCTGTTCGCTATTCAGCATTTATATCTTAGGGTTACATCTTTTCTGATAGTAAGAATAACTCTGGTCTTAAGATTGGAGTTAGTTAAATCATTCAATGATTTTAATCTAAATTATTAGTGTTAATTTCTTTTAGGTATTTAATAGTCCCGAATTGGTTGATTGCAATAATTAACCCTGTGATAAAAAGTATAAAAATAAATAATAATACCGCTTTGTTAGAACTGCTATCAGGGTCAGCTTTTAAATCATCATTGTACATTAAGATTAAATAAAACAGCACTGTCAAAACCGAAAGGATAAAGCATATTCCTGAAATTAAATAAAAGTTTATTATTTGTTTGGAAATGGCTTTGTATCGGGAAATTCGATAATTAATAACGAGATTAAAAAGGCAATTGATCATTATTGTTAGTAAGCACAATATTGATAGTAATAATGGAGCTAAACTCTCATCTGAGTCCATGACCTCAATGATAAACCTAAGCGTCGATATGCTGAAAAATGTATTAACAGCTAACAAAAAATAATTCGCAAGAACAAAAACGGTTTTGTTAACTGCCATTTAATTAGCTTTTCAAATTCAACTTTATCTGCAATTCCTCAAACTGCTTCTCATCAATCGTAGCAGGCGCATCCAGCATTACATCTCTTCCACTATTATTTTTTGGAAAGGCAATAAAGTCACGGATGCTTTCACTGCCACCGAGTATGGCGCAAAGCCGGTCGAAGCCAAAGGCGATGCCACCATGTGGTGGTGCACCATATTCAAATGCACCGAGTAAGAACCCAAACTTGTGCAGTTGTTCTTCTTCATTCATGCCAAGAGCAGCAAACATTTTTTCCTGCAACTCCCTTTGGTAAATACGGATAGAGCCACCACCAATTTCATTTCCGTTTAATACCATATCATACGCATTGGCTTTAATGTTGGCATATGGATGTTTTAAATATTCAGCAGCATTTTCAATAACAGGATTGTTATTAATCATTGTTTCTATCTGAATCGGTTTTGGCGAAGTAAACGGATGATGACGGGCTACCCAGCGGTTGCCATCTTCATCGTATTCAAATAAGGGGAAGTCTAATACCCATAAGAGCTTGAACTCGGTATCTTTTCTTAAGCCCAAACGATTCGCCATTTCCATTCTTAAATCGCTGATGGCTTTTCTTGTTCTTTCTTCTGCACCTGCTAGTATCAAAATTAAATCACCGGCTTTGGCGTTAGCAGCTTCAGCAATCGCTTTTAATTTTTCTTCGCTGTAAAATTTATCTACACTGCTTTTATACGACCCTTCAGCATTACATTTTATAAATACAAGGCCCTTCATTCCTATCTGCGGACGTTTTACCCATTCGGTCAATTCGTCTGTTTGTTTACGGCTGTATTCGCTGCAACCGGGTACAGCAATAGCAACAACCGTTTCCGCTTCATCAAATACTTTGAAGTCAGCTCCGTTTATTAATGCAGCATTATCTTGTTTGTCCTTATAAACAGTAGATGGCTTTTTCAGGTTCAGTACTTTCATATCGAAGCGGATATCTGGTTTATCATTACCATAATTCCACATGGCATCTTCCCAGGTCATCCGTTGCACGGTTTCTGTATAGTCAATCCCTTTTACCTCTTTGAAGATGGATTTTATCATTCCTTCAAACATGTTCAGAATATCTTCTTGTTCTACAAAAGCCATCTCGCAGTCTATCTGTGTAAACTCAGGTTGACGGTCGGCCCGTAAATCTTCATCACGGAAACATTTTACAATCTGGTAATAACGGTCGTAACCACTTACCATTAATAATTGCTTGAATGTTTGTGGTGATTGTGGCAGTGCATAAAACTGCCCGGCATTCATTCTTGATGGCACCACAAAATCTCTTGCACCTTCCGGAGTTGATTTAATCAAAAACGGCGTTTCAATATCCATGAAATTATTCTGGTGTAAATAATTTCGGGCAGCACGGTTTACAGCATAGCGCAGTTCAATATTTTTCTTTACTGCATTGCGGCGCAAATCCAAAAAGCGGTATTTCATCCGCAGTTCATCACCTCCATCCGTATCATCCTGGATGGTGAACGGCGGTGTGACCGCCTTATTCAAAATAGAAAAATCACTCACCAGGATTTCAACATCACCAGTGGCAATGTTGGCATTCTTGCTGCTGCGTTCGTTCACTTTCCCTTTCACCTGCAGCACAAACTCACGGCCCAGCGGATTGGCATCCAGCTTGGCATTGAGGTTTTCAGAAAACAGGAGCTGTGTGATACCATAACGGTCACGCAGGTCAACAAATGTGAGGCTGCCGAATTTACGGACTGTCTGCACCCATCCGCTGAGGGTTACTTCCTTG
>JANMFO010000188.1:0-2371 GCA_031374245.1 Chitinophagaceae bacterium
CTTCCAGCACATTTCAAGCTGAATTTTTGAGAGCTAATCCACAAATAGCTGTGGGTAATTCATACGGAGCCGGAATTACACAAATAAGTGCATGTGAATATTGGACATTAGACCGTACAGCAGGCGGGAATGCTACTGTTATTTTATCATGGGCCGCAGCCAGCACTTGTAATGGTGGCGGTGGTGGCAGCTATATAAATGATCTTGCTGCACTTAGAGTAGCTAGGTGGACCGGTGCAACTTGGGAAAACAGGACTAATGGAGGAACAACCGGAAATGGTAATATTGGAACTTTAACATCAAATACGGTAACAACTTTCAGTCCATTTGTTGTGGCTACCTCTTCTAATCTTAACCCATTACCTGTTACTTTCGATGATGTAAAAGCATTTGAAAAAGGTACTGGTGTACAAATAGAATGGAGCAATCTTACAGAAAAAGACGTTCTTAATTATGTTGTTGAACGTTCTGCTAATGGCCGTGACTTTACAGCTATCAGCCAGTTAGCTTCAAGAAGCAACCTGAGTGATAAACAAAGCTATTTAAGCTTTGATGGCTCACCGTTGTCCGGTACTAATTACTATCGTATTAAAGTGGTAGAAATTGACGGAAAGGTTATCTACAGCAAAGTATTGAAAGTAGAAATTGGCAAAAATGTAAAAGGAATCATATTGTATCCAAACCCTGTTGTGGGCAGCGATATATCAATTGGTTTCACTGCAGTTAAAGGTCAGTACACGTTACGTGTAATGAATAATGCAGGCCAGGAAGTATATTCTAAGCAAATAGTTCACCCGGGTGGAAGTATAAATCAAACTGTTACTCTTCCATCAGCTCTTAAAACAGGCGTTTATAACCTGATGATAAGTGGTGATAATTACAGGGAGAATAAGAAGTTTATCATGCAATAATAAAAATACCAGGAAACCACAAAAAATCGGGCCGGCTCAGCAATGATGCCGGCCCTTTTTTATAAATAAATATTTTGCCACGAAGGCACAAAGACACAAAGGAATTAATACCAATTAGACTTTTAAAGTAAACTTTTATAAACGGGGTTATCAACAAGAATTAGCACACGGATGGCACGGACTTAACGGATTAACACAGATTTTTCTGCTTCGCAGAAATCCGGGATTTTGATTTATCAAAATCATCTGTGTTCATCTGTCCAATCTGTGTCATCCGTGTGCAAATGTATTTTTAATGTTTAATCGGTATAATTTTTTAATTTATAGCTCCTTCGAGCCTTCGTGGCAATTTTTCAAACCAAGTTTTTTGTGAGGGCTTTTGTTTACTGCTTTATAAATTTCTGTTGCACGGTACCATCAGCATTCATCACCGATATAATATAAGTAGCAGCAGCAAGTGTACTCACATCTATGTTAATGCTTACTCTTCCGGCAGGCATATTTTCAGTTTGTTGCTTTACTGTCAGCCCTTTCATATCGCTAATATTAATCATCACCTTCCCTGGTTTATGCTGGCTAAAGGATAAATTCAATGAATGCACTGCAGGGTTAGGGAATGTGGTAATCGTTGTTGCGGTTTGTTTTAAATCAAACCGGAGTACTTTGCTGTAAGTAAAACTGCCAACCTTATCCATCAATTGCAGGCGGTAAAATACTTTTTGTACCTGCCGGTTTTTTAAATCAGTATCATCATAGCTGTAATCGTTCCTGCTGCTGTTACCCAAGCCATTAATATTTCCAACAGTGATGAAATTGATACCGTCAAAACTCCGCTGTATAGTAAAATGGCTGAAATTGATTTCCTGTTCCGATTGCCATTGCAGTTGAACGGTTTCATTATTAGTAAGTACCCCGCTGAATTGAAGTAAATGCACCGGCAATGTCTGAAAGCTATTTATTTTCCAGAGGTCGTTTAATACACCGGATGTGCTGCCATCAAAACCATAGCCACCAAACAGCCACAGATTACCGGTACCATCTGTCCATGATACACTACCTGTTCTTGCTCCTGACTTGTTTGAAATATTGGGCAACCCTTGCGTACCATATACGCCTACATGGTCAACGGTGTTATCCCCTTTTGCCCATGTCCAGATGTTAGTGGCCGGGCTGTATTTCCATAGGTCATTCAGATATCCTGAATTGACAGCATCATAGCCATAGCCACCAAAGAGCCATAATTCACCATTGGGGTCTGCCCAGGAACTACTAACATATCTTGAACCGGGTTTATTAGCAGCATTGGGTACACCTTGTGTGCCATATAAAGCTTTTTGGTTGATTATTTTGTCTCCGCTTACCCATGTCCATTCATTCGTAGACGGGTTGTACTTCCACATATCATTCAAATTGCCTGCGTTGGTTTCATCATAACCATAACCCCCAAACAACCAAAAATT
>JANMFO010000221.1:0-18980 GCA_031374245.1 Chitinophagaceae bacterium
GCTACAGGGTTGCAAATGAGTGTCAGTAACTAAGAAGAAATCAGAAATAGGTACTCACCCCAAACTGGAACCCGGCCAATTTAGAAGGTGGGTTTCCTAAAATATCTTTTTGCCAATTATACCGATAGTTCAACCTTAGAACAGTTTGTGCTGTCGGCCGCCAGCTGATAGCTGGAACGATAGAAATAAAATCGTCGGCAATATTGCCACCGGTGGAAATAAATTTTCCTTTGTTCCAATCAACATATTCCAATCTTATTGCAGCATTGATTATTGATTTTTCAAAACCCAGCACACTTTTCTTAAAAACCGGCTGAACAAAATCTATAAAACCACCCTGTTGCTTTTCTCCAAATTGTTCGGTGTAAGTATCCGGCACATCGGTATGTATCCATGCCCACTCACCATTGATAAATGTTTTTGTTTTGGCAATTGTTGAATTAAAATCAATCGCAAAAACGTTTACTCTTCTTTTTACATCGAATACCAAACCATCGTCCTGGTATTTATTATACACCCCGCCCATATAAGAAAGCCCCAGCTCTCCTATTTTATTATTTTTAACAGCAAATTTACCGGTAAGCAAAGGGCTGCCATTAAAGCTTTCTTCAAATCTGCCAGGATCTTCCTTAGTGGCGGGTAAAAATGTTTTGTTTTCCGTGTTAGAAATAATCCTGTCGTTAAAACCATTGGTGAGATAAGCTTCATAACCAACTACCCAATTCTTACTGTATTTTTTTCCATACAATCCAAAACCTACATTGCTAAATGTAGCAGGCAGCATTTGCGTAGCTGAAACAGGCCGGTCAACAAATTCCCATTTAGGCCCATCATGATTTTGATTAAAAGCTCCGATGGGGTTCATTATTATACCACCCCGGAGATTTAATAAAGGATTAAACTCAAAATCAATGGAAGCAAATTCAATATTGATTTCTTTGGTGCCATCTTCAAATTCTATTTCACTTAAAAATTTTATCCGGTTAGCGATAGAAGAAGAAACAAATAACGTTACCCTTCTCATCTGAAACTTGTGACCTTCTGTAATACCATCCTGTTGTAAATACTGGTAGTTGGCTTCTGCATATCCGCCTAATGCCACCGGCAGTTTACCTACTTGTAAAAAAGGACGATTGTAAACCGCATCCATATTCAATGCAGGCTTAGTGGTATCTTTTGGAATACGCCGGAGCAATGTCGGGTCAATCTGCGCTATGGCAGTTGAACTGATTAAAACAAAAAGTATAAAAATTATTTTCTTCATATTGCTCTCAGATCAATAAATAACTGTTTGTTGGAAATGGTTACCGGAAAATTTCTAAGGTTCCTGTCTGCAGGGCCATTTTTCACGGTGCCTTTATTATCAAATTCACTTCCATGTGCTGTGCATTGCAGGTAATCACCGGATGCTTGTAGTTCAGCTCCCTGGTGGGTGCAACGCATCCACAAAGCAGAGTAATCCTTTTCACTGAAACGATATACACAAATGGGGTACTGAAGTGCTTCATTACGAACAATAATAAAAGAACGATAAGTTGTTTGGTTACCTTGTTTGATAATAAATTCGTTTGCATCAACGGTCAATCCATCTTTTCCCAACGCCCCGCTGATATAACGGGTAGAAGTACAAGACGATACTACACTTGCTAATGCCGTAGCAGATAAACAAGCCGTACAACTATTTTTTATAAATTTTCTCCTGTCCATTTCTTTAAAGTGATTCAAGGAATTTTATTAGTGATGCTTTATCAACAGCAGTTAATTGCTCAAACTTCATTTTACTTTGGCTGGCTTCTCCCCCATGCAATGTGATTGCCTCCTCAATACTTTTTGCCCTGCCATCATGGAGTAAAAAAAAATTGCCCCCCTGTGAGTTTTTGGATAAACCCAATCCCCAAAGCGGTGGTGTACGCCACTCAGCAGTAGTAGCTGAACCTTCTGTGTAGCCATCATCCAATCCCGGCCCCATATTATGCAATAACAAATCTGTATAAGGGAAAAATGTTTTGTTGGATAAAGCAGCTATGGACGAAGCACCTGTTACTAATTGTGGTGTATGGCATTTAGCACAATCAGTACTTAAGAAAATTTGTCTGCCATTTTGAATTTCTAAATCATTTTGATTTCGCTGAACAGGTGCTTTCAATGTTTGTAAATAAAAAACAACATCATTAACAGTTTGCGTAGAAACTTCCGGATCTATTGACTGACCACTGTATGTATCAAACGGTTCAAAGGCAGAAGTAATACCAATATCCTGGTTGTAAGCATTAGCAGTTTGATGCAGCAAATTATAAGCAGCGGCTTTTTTCCCAAAGCGGCCAATGTATTTCCCATTTTGAATAACCGGAGCCAAACGAATCATTGCATAGGATGGTGCATTAATCCAATTCGGTTTTCCGGAAATACCGTCGCCGTTGGTATCATTCTCGTCTGCCAATGCAATTAATGTTGCATCCGGCACAGCATCTAAAAATCCAAGTCCTGTATTGGCGGGCGGCATAAATTTTGAAAATGTAGCTCCAGCAGGAATTTGTTCTGGTTGAAAACCGGGAATAGCCCGGTGCTGTAATTGTGGGCCACCTAAATGTAAAAATTGATTGCCGCTTGCATTTGTTTGCCCAAACCTTGTAAGCATTGTAAATGGATGGCCTTTGCCATCACCAGCATGACAACTGCCGCAAGATGTGGCAACGAATATTGGCCCAAGACCAGTTCTGGCTGTAAACACTTCGTCATTGAAAGCAATATCACCCCGAAGAAATATTACATTTTGTTCAGGAGTTAGTTCAGCAACAGGCCCATCCAGTAATTCATCATCTGGCGGTACACCGGGCAACAATTTATTGCAGGCAACAATGCTGGTAAGGAAGATGGCTATTACAATTATCTTTTTCATTATTCAGGTATTCTAAATATATTTTTAGACAAGGCTAAAAATATATTTAAACAAATATAAACAATTATAGGTCTTACAGAAAATAAAACAGGGCAACTTTTCTGTCGCCCTGTTTGAATTAACCCGAACTCATTCAGTTCCAATAGCTGGAACAATCTAAAAAACATGCTCCCTACTTAATCTTATATCGCCACCCGATGTAAATCAGCCTTCCACTCACCGGCCCCCAGACCAATGAAGCATCGAAATAAGGGCTGAATGGCTGATCGGCAGCAATGATGGCATCATTCTGAAAATAATTGGTCAGATTCTCACCACCCAAATACATTTCAAAGGGATGTTTTTTTCCAAGGGTCTTACTTACCTGTTCATTCATCAGTAGATAGGATGGAGATTTATTGCTTCGCTGGTATTGAACAGGGTTAGCCAACGTAGTAGGAATTCTTTTTGAGCCATTATAATTAAAAGTATAATCAAACTTCCAGCCGCTGACTTCATAGGCTATGTTAGCAAATGCCCTGTGTTTAGCTGTAAACTGTTTTTGTAAAAGCTGGCTGCTGTAATTTGTTCTTACATCAAAGAAACGATATGCCAGTCTCAGATCCAGTTTACGGACTGGCTCTACCTGCAACTCTGCCTGGAAGCTATTAGAAAAAGATTTACCAGCGAGGTTATAAAACTTCACTTCCCTTGCATCTTCAAGATCAACCACAACCTGGTTCTCAAAATCATTCCTGAAAAAATCTATACTGAATAATGCATCCCGACCCAATAATCTGAATTTCTGATCCAAACTGATACCTTTATTCCACGCTGACTCAGGATCTAACCCGTACGCTTTACCACTTGCAGCAGAAAGAACATTTACTTGTCTGGAACTCACCAACACACTCATGTTCTCAGCAAAGATGTTTGCTGTTCGTTGTCCACGGCCAGCACTTAAGCGAATAGTGGTTCCCTTCACCGGCTCATACCGTACATGCAACCGTGGCGTAGCAAACCAGCCAAACAGACTATTATGGTCTGCCCGAAAACCTGCTACAATGTTGAACTTCTCCACTGGTGTGTATGTATATTCAAAAAATCCGCCGGGAACTGATTCTGTTCTTTTGTAATTATTGTTTTTGAAATCCTCGTTGTATTTATCTGAAGTAAAACTCAATCCGGTTCTGAATTTATGTGCTGTTGTACCTATGATGGATTGGTAAATCAGGTTTACATAAAAATTTTGTTGTTCAGCATTGTAACTTGTTAATCCGAAATAAGAATCCTGCTGATGATTGAAAGACGATAATTGCAAACCGATGCTTTTGTATTTCTTTTCTGGAAAAACATAACCAATTTTCGCAAACCCTTCATACCGTTTTGTATTGATACCAAGGCCATAATGATTGGTGGTGAATTTATCTTTATTCTGATCATACAATGTTTCTCCACCTGTACGGGAATCAGTCAGCACCTTAAAACCAAACTGCGTAAGAAATCCTTTTCCATCTTCATATTTCCAGCGGTTTACCGCACTGAATAAATTTCCGGTTGGCAAATCCCTGAAACCATCTTTATTAAAATCAATGGTTTTATTAGTTAAAAAGTCATCATGCAGCAATAATGCAGTGCTCCATTTTTTTCCGATTTGTTGTGTAAGGTTCAGATTCAGATCGGTCTTGCCCATATTATTTACATACACATTCAGGTACAATCTTTCAGCTTTCTCCGGTTTCTTTAATTCTATATTGATCTGCCCGGCAATACTCTCGTAACCGTTGGCTACAGAACCAACTCCTTTATTCAGTTGAATAGATTCCACCCATGGACCTGCAATAAAATTCAAACCTAATGGAGTGGCAATACCTCTCGGTCCCGGCAAATTCTCGACAGTAAGTTGTGTATAATTTCCTGAGAGCCCTAATAGCTGAATTTGTTTTGAACCGGTAACAGCATCATTGTACGAAACATCAACCGAAGGATTGGTTTCAAAGCTTTCACTCAAATTACAGCAGGCAGCTTTAAACAATTCTCTTTCAGTCATTATCTGTGTACGAATAGGGTTAATCGAAGATAAATAGGTTGACCGTTGTTTCGCAGTTACTCTCACTTCGCTTAGCTGTTTATCCGATGCCAGGATAATTTTCAGTTCATTCATATCAGTTATTGCCATGGTATCGGATGTATATCCTGCATAACTAACCACCAAACGGTCAGACTTTCCATCATGATTGATTACAAAAACACCAGATGTATCGGTAGAAGTTCCGTTGTTGGTACCCTGCCAGATTACTGAAGCACCAATTAATGGTTTAAAAGAACCTTTTTTATCCTCTTCCAATACCACCCCTTTTACTGTATGAGAGCTTGTGGCCTTTTCATCCGCCGAATTTTTAACCGGCCTGTTCACTTTCATTGAATCACTGGTGATAATACTTACTGAGTCTGCTATTATATTTTCTGCTATTTTATCCATTTTCCGGTAATGACAGCAGGCAGGCAATGCATTATAAACAACATCCTTTGCCTTTTCAAGTTCTGTATCATGCCCAACCTCTGCTATTCGTTTATGAATTTTTGCAAGTGAAAGAATACCCGGGTTATAACCCAAAGTGAGCATTTTACTATTAACATCCCATTTTGCAGATCTGACACCTTTTATTTTTACTGTTTCTTCAATCCGCTGTTTACACATTTCACAAGCACCGCTAACTTTAAACGATGCTGTTGTATCAATCCCTTTTTGTTTTCCGTTTTGTGCAGATAAAGTTGAACAGAATAGTAAAATCAATGCTGCTACGGCAGCCATGTATTTAAATGTTTTCATGACTCAGTTTTTTAATTCTGCCCGGATTTTTTTTCTGTTAAATTCATACCGCATTTTGAACATTTACCCGGTTTGTCACTTTTTTCTTCAGGATGCATCGGGCAGGTATACATCTTCATCACCTCCATTTTCATTTTCTCTTTGGGAGAAAGGTTCAAATCCATACCGCATTGGGAACATTTGCCCGGTTTGTCACTGGTTACTTCGGGGTGCATGGAACAGGAATATGAGGTAGTTATTTTCTCAGATTCTTTCAAATCCATATTACATTTAGAACATTTACCAGGCTTATCACTTGTTACATCAGGATGCATCGGACAGCTATACATTTTCATCACTTCCATTTTCATTTTCTCTTTTGGAGAATGGTTTAAACTCATACCGCATTTAGAACATTTGCCAGGCTTATCGCTTGTTACATCAGGATGCATCGGGCAAGTATATGCTTTTGCAGTGTTCTCAATTTTTTTCATATCCATCCCACATTTAGAACACTTGCCAGGTTGGTTGCTGGTTTCGCCGGGGTGCATCGGGCAGGTATAGCTTTTCATCACTTCCATTTTCATTTGCTCCTTTTTTGATTTTGTCAAATCCATGCCGCATTTGGAGCATTGTCCAGCTTTAGTACTCACTTCATCAGGATGCATCGGGCAACTATATTTTACTTTTTCTGTTTTTTGTTTTGGAGCTTTCATTTTTTGCATTGTTGTGTCTTGGGCAAAAACAGAAACAGACAGGATGGTTAAGGCTGCCATCATCAGCATTTTTAGAGATTTCATTTTATTTGATTTAATGTGTATTAAAGAATTACAAAAACATGGCATAGAGAAATGCCAATAGCCCGACAGTAAAATTGTCTGGCTTATTCAGAAAGTAATTTTTAAATAAGGAAATTACGGTTTAGGATATATACAGCTACATTTCCACTTCTTGGGGGAGCATTGCTGATAGGATTTTCTTCTGTAACAGAAGGAACATTATTGGAAGGAATTTCAACAAAGGTGACAGGCAATGCTATAGCTATCAATTGTATCAATTGAAAACCCGTTTCGGCTATTTTTTGGTCGGTAGTGTTCTTTACAAATTCATGTTCATCCTTACAGCAACTGTTATCCTTTTCACCACTTTTCTCCATACCGCATTTGTCGCAGGTTTTGGAAGTAGTATGACCCAGACCCCAATCAGCCAGCTTCCCCATGCAATAGTGCATGTGAAGGGTAGCACCTGTAGAAGCGGTCATGTATGCAAGGGCTAATATGGCTGTGAGAAACTTTTTCATTCAATCAAAAAGTATAAAAGATTCTTTTGTAAAATAGTATCACATCATTACGTCGAATCAATCAAATGCAAATTAATAAAACCAGTCCGGTGAGATTTATGATATATATCAGCTTAAAGTATGAGTTCTCTACTTTTACGGTATTATAAATAAAAAACACCCTCTTCACTAAGTTCTTTTTCTCAATGTATTCAAAAAAGTTCTTTCAACACTTACCTGCCAGCTATTGGTAGCCATCCGTTCCATATTACCACTTGCCTGGAAACGGTAGCCGATATTTACTTTAAAATTACTGTTGAAGATGAATTGTAATGCCGGTGCTATATCAATATAGTGTTTCTTCTGGTCAAGAGTTTGCTGCGCCAGTATTTCCGTGTACAGGTTCAGGTTCATTTGCTTGTAATCAGCGTATTCTTTCGGAAATAATAAATAGCCAGCCGACAATGAATAATTCATGGCCTGATAATTACGGGCAGGTATATAAAGTACTTTATTGTCTCTCGATTTATCTAATACCTGCATATGGCTTACTGTTCCTGATACAGCCAGCTTATGCCAGAGCTGTGTAGCAATTAGTCCTGCCGCCACGCCACTTTTATCTCCCATCAAGGTTATTTCATCATAATGAAACGGGGCTTTGGTAGTACTGGCATCTGCAAATACCGCCATACGAAAATGCTTATGAATTTCATCCTTTGACAAAAAACGATATTTTGCATAAAGGTTGACAGATTCATATTTAAAATCAGTCGTGTGCATATTGGCAAAAGTGCCGCTAACGGAAGCCATTAATTTTTTACTAATACCAACCATTACCTGCGGCATTAACCGGTGAGAAAACCTGCCGTAAATATTGTCAGTAGATACAAAATGATGAGTAAGTTTTACGCTTATTGATCTTGCTGGTATGTTAGATGCCGGTTCAGAAAAAACATATAACTCCTGCCCCGTCACTTTCCCACAAATCAACAACAGTAATATGATGATGAAACTTTTGTTCATGCAATAAATATTATTTGTCAATCAGATACTTCAATGCTTTTTCTAATTCCTTTCCTTCCAAATCCATAGCAATCAGCTTGCCTTCCTTGTCAATCAGGAATGAAGTGGGAATAGCACTGATATTCCATGCTATGGCGGTTTTTGCATCCCAGCCGCCAGCTTCATTTACCTGCAGCCAGCTTATTTTATCCTGCTTTATGGCATTTTTCCATTTACCTTTTTCATCATCCAGTGAAATACCTAATATTTCAAAGCCTTTGTCTTTATACTTCGGATATAGTTTCACCAGGTTTTTATTAGAAAGCCTGCATGGCCCGCACCACGAAGCCCAGAAATCAAGAAACACCACCTTGCCTTTTAATGATGAAAGCCTGATGGTATCGCCATTCACAGATGGCAAGGCTATGTCAGCAGCTAATTGCCCTTGCCTGGGCTGAGCATTTATTGCTGCGCTGAAAAGAAAACTGAAAAAGAGAGAAGTGATTATTTTTCGGTTTGTCATAGATAATTTTTAAAAGCTACTCTCTTCTTTTTACAGAAGAGAGTAGCAATAATAAAGTGTTTAAATAGTAACATGATAAACCCTTGCATCTGCGGGTACACCATCTTTGGTGCAGCATCCCGCTGCTTTACCGGTTTGCACACAAGCCATTTTTGTTGACGAACTTATTTTTTTAAATTGCTTCGCCGATACAAAATTCTTGTCTACTATAGTAATGGTATTCTCACCATTTAGTGTTTGAGCAGCTATTGCCACAAAATGAAAATCGGCATTACCAATTTTTACATGCTGATCAGCGGCTACTTTCACATCACTGAAATTACCGGTCACTTTAAGGCTGCCCACAGAAAATCCTGCATCTTCCACTGCATCTTTCAGCGCATCAATATTCACTTCTGCACTTTGTTTGAATACAATATCGAAAGCAGAGTTCTTAATATCAGACTTTACAGACTCAACAAAGGAAACTTTCTGAAGCGCTTTATTAATCGCATTACTGCACATGGCACAGGTAAGACCGGTAGCCTGCAATGTTGCTTTTGTAAACTGGGCATTCGATTGCATCACCAGCATAATCATTACTGAAATGATTAATAGCTTTTTCATATTACACTAGTTTAACTGTTATTAATGGGATTTCTTACAGCAATCTGCACCACTATATCCTTCTTTGGTGCATTTGCCATCCTTACAACAATCCATTGCTGCGCCTTCTTTTTTGCAACAATCTTTCCCATCATGGCCGGGCATAGAGCATTTACCATCTTTGCAGCAATCCATTGTTGCGCCTTCTTTTTTGCAACAATCTTTTCCATCATGACCGGGCATAGAGCATTTGCCATCCTTACAGCAAGAAGATTCAGTTGTTGTTTCAGTTCTTTCATACTGGCAACATGCATGCAATTTTTTGTATGCCTCTGTTGTTGATTTAAATCCAACGTTATCATAACCTACAGCGGCAATTTTTTGTTGAATCTTTGCTGTGTTAGTAGAACTGCTGCTGTATTTTACTGTCAAATCTTTGGTTTCCTCATTCCATGTAGCAGAACTGGCACCTGCTGCTTTAGCAGCTTTTTCAATATTTGATTTGCACATACCACAATTACCAGATACTTTAAAAGTTTCTGTCTTTGTCTGCGCAAAAGAAATAGAAGTAACTGCCATTAATACGGCAACGATTGAAAATATTCTTAATGTTTTCATGATTCTTAATTTAAAAGTTCAATAATCTGTTTATCAAAATACAAATAATAAATAACATGCGCCATTATCACTATTGACACATCCGGAACCTATCCGGTTACACTAGAAGATTACTGAATATTAAATTCTGAAAACACTGTTCTGCAAATAAGTATCCTGTGCAGATAACAGAGGTGGGGAATGATTGTGAAAGTGACGTTTTTCGTCAATATTATAAGAAGAATTTACAATAAAATCAGAAGGAGTTGACACCATTGGTTCTAAAGAAGGCAAGTCGAATGTAGCAATGGTTGTTTTATTTTGATCCTGCTCCAGTTTCACCACTTTCACTTCATCTCTGCAACAGCCATTAGATTCATGAGTCTCCATACCGCACCTGCCACATACATCTGCTGATGTTTCAAACAGATGTACAGACGCCAGCCTGTTCATACAATAATGGGAATTGATAATCACCCCACAGGTAACTACGAAATAACATAACAACGATATGGAAGCGATTATCTTTTTCATGAACCGGATACAAAGTTAACAGCATTTTCCGATTAATGAAACTGATTGATATCAGAAGTAATGATTTGAGAATCAATTAACAAAACTCCAATACACCCCAATCCGGATTTGCAAGCCCGGCAAAGAGTAGTTTGGAGCAAGTAAATTATTGTTGGTAAACCCAAAACCACTGAGCCCTCTGGCCGTATTCAGGTTTTCTACCCTCACAAAAGCTTTGAAAGGGCGGATTCTAAAGTGAACATATGCAGAGATATCTGGCAGCGGGTTTCTGATTATGATACTATCCTGGTAATAAAACTGTCCCAAAACCGGTGAATAACCATCTGCTTTATAAGCGGCACGATAACGGATTTCGGCACCCATTGCAATATCTAAATTTTTAAAACCAAGACTACCTTCATAGGCTATCCGATTCCGGGTATAAATGGCTGGCAGATTTACCGGAGCATTGCCTATTACCTGTTGAAAATATACTTCAGTATGCCAGTTCCATCGCTTCCCCAGCCTTATTGTTTTTTCTAATGCTACCATCACAACATTAAACAACGAACTCTCCTGCTGTAACTCAAAAAATTTACTGATATAAGAATAATTTGTTAACAGGTAATAATGCCCGGTTAACCTGAATTTAAACGATGGTAAAAAGTAAGAAGCAAAAAGATGGGTATTATTTTCCTTTTTAAAATCTTTTACCGTCTTAAGAAAATAAAAGCTGCTGCGGCTGTCAAAAATAAATGAGGGGGTACGGCTTGTGTTTTCAAATCCCAATTGCACATAACCTAATTTTTTTCCTGCAAAGCGTTGCAAACTGATATGCGCCTGGTAGTCGCCGGCATTTAACCCTGTAAAAAATAATTTACCATTTGCTTCAATATCCCATCGCTGGTTACGGCTCTTATTCCTGTATTCGGCATGACCTGCTGTATTGAAAAAACTTTTCTTTTGTGTTGCTAATTGCCCGGTAATATTTTGCAGCAAAACACCCAGTTTAATAAACTGGTTCAGGTTCTTTGCATCAGGATACTGATAAATAGAGAAATCATTTATTATTTCCTTCCAGTTTTCTTTTACCATAAAGGTATCAATAGCATAACGCAATGCAGTATCATAATATTTCTCATAATAGAATGAATCAGCCACATTATCCTGGAACAAATATTTTTTCTGATTAAACTGAAATGTATGTTCAAACCTGAGCCGGGGATAAAACAACGGGACAACCGTTGAATCAGTTACAATCGAATCTTTTTTCCCCATATCATATTGTTGCCGCAACAAAACCGTAGACTCATTGTATTTGTTTCCCGTTGTGATAGTAGTACTGAAAAAATCAGTTTCAAACGAACCATCCCCACCCAACTGAGTTGGTATATTGAATCTATTCTTGTAAATAGCAACATTATCAATGAAATTTTCCGTGTCCTTCATCCCACCGTTTTCAGAAGATTGTAATTTGTTTCGCAATAACACAAAATAATTATTGTACCGTTTGTTCTTTGATTGAAACCAGGAGTTCAATAAGTAATTATTATGGTTTGTCTTTTGATTTTTAAAAAATCCGGGAGAATTCACGAGCCGGTATTGAAACTGTGCATTCCAGTTTGGTTTAAGGTTTTGCGTATGCAGTATTTCAATAACCTGTTCTACCCGGGTGCCTAATTGATAAGTAAGTTCTGTATAGGGACGTGTTGTATTGAAGAATTTTAGCTTCTCCAAATTCCATTTATAAATATCAAAAGCATGAAATCCAGGGTCAAAACCCGGGGTAAGGTTAGGAGAAAAAAGCAATGATTTGGCAGCAGCACCAAAATTTCCTAATGTAATAAAATGTGCCGGCAAGGGATATCTTGTAGAAAAATCCGAGACTGAAGAGTCCAAAAACCTAATGCGGGTACTGTCGAAATATTTAAAATAAATGGTGATAGAGTCATCAGTATTATCCCTGTGCTTTAAGGAATCTGTGCCACTACTCTGTACAGGTCTGTTGGGCATAACCCTCCCCTGTCTGTCAGTTTGAACGGGTGCTTGTTCAGAGGTAATAGTACCCGGCCTTGTATTTCTGGATTGAGCATTCAATTGCTGATTATGCCACCCTGCAATGAGCGTGACCATTATTAAACATTTCAGCAAAAGATATTTATTCATTTATTTATCAAACACAAGTGACCCGCAAAGTAAATGTAATGAGGCGAAAGAAAATGATAAAGTAGGGTAACTTTTCAGCAAGTAATGTTTAATAAATTACTTTTTTACTCTAAATAAAAGGAACCATGATTGGATGACTTAACGTGATTTCGATATGAGCAAGCTGAATCTGCCGTAGGTATGCTTGGTACCAATTATTTTGCCCCTTTTTAACCAACCCTCTTGCTCCGCTGTTCGTTTTCTTCACTAACAGCCTGTCTGAAGCGATTTTAGTTTTTTATTGTTGATGTAAGTATAAAAGGTTTTGAGTACTTAACAGTTTTATTTTTTAAAAAATAAGGTTGCCATCTTTGTAATGCTGAAAAAATGTAAGACAATTCAGTTTCTTCGCTGGAAGAAAGACTATTTTTATCTCTTGGAAAATCAACGCTGGTAACAATTCCTGATTCATTTATATTGATGAGTGCATTAATCTTTCTGTTGAAAGTAAAAGTTGAAAAATTTAGTCTAGCAAAAAAATAGCTATAAAGTTTTGCGTTTCCAAACATATAAATGGGTGGAATTTCTTTATTAAACCAGTAATGAACCTCGTTAATTGTTTCTGTAGAATAAGAAACAATAGAATCAGTTTCAATATAAAAGGAGTCCTTAGATACCTGTTTATACAGGCCGACTGGTTCAATTACTGAAGAGTCTTTTGTAACTTGCTCATAGTTACCTACTATTTGTTGACCATTCATGTGTATAATAAAGGTCTCACTACCATTAATTTCAGGAAACCTAATAAAAGCGGTATCATTATTTTTGTAAAATGTTAGTGGAGAAACAATTGAATCATCTTTGTATTTACACGACAATACAATGTCGTCATTATCATCAAAAAAAAACCAGTCACCTTGTTTTATATCATTTTTGTCTAAGTGATTAATCTTTACCTTATTTTTTACTATATCCTTTTGTGCATACCCGATTAAACTAATCATACTAACTAATATAGTCTGTACTATTTGCTTTTTAAATAAGAACAAATTTTGCATAATAAATTTAATATTAAGTCGGAAGTAAAAATAAACCTTTCCCCTACAAAATCTTTTTTTACCGCCGCAGTTGTTATCCTTTACCAACATAATTTATATTACGCAATCAGTTGCAGATGATAACACCATGCAACGGCGCTACTAATAGCGCTTCTTTTTGCTAACATCTGCAAGGGCATAATGTTGCCTACAGTTGTATTTGTCAGTCATAAAAGTTTGTCCATTCGTAAGGTGCTGGATTTATCAATTGATAAATAACTTTTTCTCTATCGTTAAGTGTTAAATAATACTTGGCGAATTTTGCCAAACACTCTTCGCCTTTGCCCATTTTCCAAAACATATCATTGCTTGCAATATTCTTAAACTGTATCCAAGGCGGTTGCAAAGAATTGTCAAGAGGTTTAAAGTGTCCGAAGTCTTTTAAAAAACTCCTTGTCTCCATAAGAACAAAACCAAGTAAATTTTGTCCACGCCAAGCATTAATATTGTCAATGTCTTTGCTGTGTTGCGATAAACCTATTCCCCAAATGGTGTCAACTGGGCTGGCTTCTACTAAAATTCTATTTTCTGTTTTCAATAGATATTCAGCAAAGTCTGGGTGCTGGTTAAACTTGTGAATGTTTCCAAGTTTTACAATGTCAAACTTTTTTTCGTTCCAAATTTGATCGTCATAGCATAATACCTGTCGACCAAGTTCTTTTGCTTCTCCAGGTTTGTGGGAATTAATTATTTTGTCGAAGTTGTTTCTGTCACCGAAAAGCAAGGCTTTATGTGCCATCATCCAATGTTCAGAAGTTTTGTACTCTATATTGTTGACTGTAAATGGGCTTTCAAACCATTGGCTAAAACAAAATTTTCCAACAGTCTCATTGTACTTGTTGATGTGTCCCCAAAAGTAAATGAACTTTAAAGTATCTCCACTTTCAAATCGTTGTTTCAACCAATTTATGTCGTAGTGTGAAGGCATTTTGAGGTTTCAATGATTTAGCACAAAAATTTTAGTAAAAATAATTATTCTTAAATTTGTCATATTATTTTAAAGAAATAATTGGAATTATCTACTCCGTCTTAGCCTCAACTTCTGAATTTATCGCATTTAGGTAGCAAAAGCACAGAACGGTTACTTAGTGCGGGCTGCACCGGTGCTTTGTTGAAGTTGAAATTTAATTGCCTATGAATCAGTGGCAGAATCGTGGGGTCTCTTGCAGAAGACCCAACGAGGGCAAAATATTTCTTTATCATTTTAAATTTATTCTAACACCTAAAAATGCCCTTGCACCCTGATTTGGGCCATATATATAAGTTGGGTCAAAGGTTAATCCATACGGATTATTTGGTGTAGCAATTACTTGTCCGTTACTGCCAAACTGTACTTCTTTGTCAAAAGGGTCGTTGGTTCTTGCTATAATAAAGGGATTGCCTTTGTTGGGTGTCCAGTTTAATAAGTTTTTTACGCCACCATAAATTTCTATGTTTTTTAAGCCAGTATAAATTAATTGAATATTTTGAATACTCCACCACGGCGATGTAGCTCTCCTTGGGTCTGTATCGCCTAATATTGGCAAACGCATTGGGCTATAAACATTGCCAGTATAGTCTATCGCTAAATTTAGCTTCTTGACTTTGTAGGATATTGCCCAAACTCCTGTAATTTTTTCAGTCAAAATCTGCTGTTCAGTTATTCCATTCTCGGTTAATGTATTTTCCATTACTGTGCCACCTGCAATAATTTTTAGCCCGTTATTAAAAGCAACATCAATATTTAAACTTACACCTTTGCTTTCGGCATAACCGTTTAGATTATTATAAATAATTTTATTTGGGTCAGTGTCATAATCGCCTACAATTCTGTTGTTGAAATAAGTGTAAAAGACCGAACCGTCAAGCCCAACAGATGTTCCATTCTTTGCAAATATTTTTTTGATAAAATTGATATTTACATTGTATGATTGCTCCGGGTTTAGCTCATTTTTAATTTCTATGGTTCTTGCTCCTGTCAGTGCTGCATGGTCTTCAGTAAACAAGTTTACCACTCTAAAACCCGTACCTGCATTTATACGAATAATATTTTGAGGATTTACAGTCCATTTGTAAGCAAATCTTGGTGTGAAAATATTGCCATGAAAAGAGTTGTAATCGTATCGTATACCAAGCAATAATTTGTGTTTGGAGGCTAATGTAATTTCATCTTGCACAAATACGCCTGGCAACCAGGTTTTTTGTGGTTGGTTTTGTTGGTTTATTGTGTCTGCTGTTGCTGTTGCAGGTGTATTGTCGTCATAAAAAGTATAACGCAATGCTGTTCCAACCAACAAATCGTTGTTACCAATTTTTTTATCCCAGGTTAATTGTGAAAATGCAATATTTTGTTGAGCAATATATGAAGTAGTTCCGTATCGGCTGTCCTGGTCGTGGTTGTTATAAGAAAACGATAGCATAAATTTTTCTTTGGTTGGTAGTTGATAATTTCCCAACACTTCCCAACGCTTTGTATAAATACTTTCACCATAAATACTATCGCCACCTCTAAATATTTTATTCCAACGCATATCGCCACCCCAACGGTCTTCGTACATATATCTACCTGCAAGACTAAAACTTCTATTTTCTTTTCTTTCAAAATTCCATTTTTGAAATATTGAAATTCTGTTTTGTAAAGTCATATCAGTAAAGTTGTCATTATTATTGTCAACTTTGGTTTGGAAATTAAAATAATTAATTCCTGTTAGTACACTTGCTTTTTCACCTGCATTTGCTTTAAAACTTATATCTGCATTGTATTCTTTCCAACTTGTAGAAAATATATCAGCCGAAAACAAAGGTGCATTTTGTGGTTTTTTGGTAATGATATTTATAAGCCCGCCAACTGCTTCGCTTCCATACAGAGAAGACGCAGGACCTTTTACTACTTCAATTCTTTCTACCAAAGAATTAGGAATACCTGACAAACCATACACGGTAGAAAGACTACTTACTATTGGCATACCGTCAATAAGAACCATTGTGTAAGGACCTTCCAACCCATTTATATGTATGTCGCCGGTATTACACACATTGCAATTCAATTGTGGTCTTACACCATTTACATTTTGCAAGGCTTCAAAAATGGTTGGTGTTGGATTTTTCTTAAAATAACCTGGCTTATAAACTTCCACAGGTACAGGACTTTCCAAACGGCTAACTTCTTTTAAAGTACCTGTTATTACGACTTCTCCCAAATTGTTTGCAATATTAGTTAGGTCAAAACTAAGTTCTATATTATCTCCCTTTTTTACAGTAATTGGTTTTGACATTTTGTTAAACCCAACACAAGAAACTTGTACTTGATATGTTCCCGCTTTCACATTTTCGATTTTGTAAAATCCCAAAGTATCCGTACTTGCTCCTGTTTGTGTACCTACCAGGAATATAGTAGCATATTGAATAGGTTTGCTTTCCGAAATTATTTTACCTGAAATAGTGGCTGTTTGAGCCATTGATATTTGTACTAGTAAGACAAATATTACTGTTATCACTATTTTATGGATATACATTTTTCTTCAAATTTATTTGTTGTGGTAGCAAAAATAATAAAGTTAGGCTAATCTAACATAAAAAGTTTTATTTATTATTGTACTTTTGCAAAGTCACCATAACCTATTCAAAGAAAATGTTGTCATATACTGAAGAAAACTATTTGAAAGCCTTGCTAAGAATTACTTTTGAGAATGGAAGTGAGCAAGTTGGCACAAATGAATTGGCAAATGTTTTAGTTGTAAAACCTGCAACTGTTAACGATATGCTTAAAAAGTTGAAAGAAAAGGAATTGGTTGAATATAAAAAATATGGTAAAATTACATTAACAGCGAATGGAAGAAAAAATGCAATAGAAGTTTTAAGAAAACACCGACTGTGGGAAACTTTTTTATATGAAAAATTTGATTTCACCTGGGACGAAGTGCATGAAGTGGCAGAACAATTAGAACATATACAGTCGGGAAAATTGATAGACAAGTTAGACAAGTTTTTAGATTACCCTCAGTTTGACCCACATGGCGACCCAATACCCAATAAAAAAGGCGAAATAAAAGTAAATTTTAAAAAAACTTTGTCTGATGTAGAAGTTGGGAATAGTTGCAGAATGGTTGCTGTTAAAGATAATTCAAGTTCATTCTTACAATATGTTGTCAAAGTAGGTTTAGGTATAAACAATGAAATAAAAGTATTGTCAAAGCAAGAATACGATGCTTTACTTGTTATTGAAGTTAATGGAGTAAAGTCGTCTGTAAGTCAAAAATTTGCCGAAAATATTTTTGTGGTTTGTCAAAATTGCATCATTGGCAAAACCTGTTCGAAAACTAAGTGTGAAATAGAGAAATAGAAAAGCACACTTTCAAATTTGTCCTCCCTTTGGATGGCGGGAGGGCTTTGGTGTGGTAGGGTAAAATGAAATGTGCTACAAAAGCATTGGTTTTGTGTGTCGGCTTGTAGTTCTTTTAATTTTACGAAGCGTTGGCTTTTTGTGGTCTGTCTTGTATAGCTTTAGAATGTTTGCATATAACGGGAGTTTGTGAAAAAACTTTCTATTTTTCCAAGCATTCCCCAAATAGGCTTACTCGTTATTGCCGGGTAATTTTTGGTAATGCAATTTATTACAGGAACCATTGGCTATCAAACTTATTTAAAGCACACTTGCTAAAAATAACTCTGTCACTTTACGTCTTGCGTTTTGCACTCTTAATTCTTGTCCGTTAAGTCAAGTCTGATCGTTGTCTTCCGATGCAATCCGATGTTCTTACTTCATGGAATGTAGTCCGATTGTGTTGCCTTCTGTGTCCATTACGACAGAACAAAAACCGTAATCACCGATAGACATTTTAGGTTGGCAAACTTTTCCTCCTGCTTTTTCAACTCGGCTTTCTTCTATCGAACAATCATCGCAAGCAAAGTAAACCAAAATTCCGCCTGTTCCCGGTTTCATATCATTCATTTTTACTAATGCACCGCTAATGTTTCTTTCACCTTCTGCAAAAGGGAAACTTATCATTTGCATTTCGCCCATTCCTTCAGGCATTGGTAATGCAGACATAGAAATTTCTAAAACTGTTTCATAGAATTTTTGAGCTCTGCTCATATCTTCTACATAAATTTCTACCCAAGTGAATGGATTTTTTGATTGTGTTGTCATTGTTCTTTTTGTTTTATTGTAAAGTTTAAAAATTAATTGTTAATACCTTTTAGTTCGGGATTTTTGTTTCGTAAATCGTAACCTGTTTCATAAAATGATTTTAGGTTGGCAAGATAAAAAGTCCACCCTTCCAAACAACCGATTCTGATATTGAATTTTGATCTTTCGTCTGTCGGAATGTTATGTTGTGTAAGTGTTACCAAAATATTTTCACCAATTTCTTTGAGTTGAATATCTACTAAACATTCTCCTGCAAAGCTGAACTGAAAAAAATCTTTTCCATTGGCTTGTATAATTTTTCCTTTCTCCAAAACATCATATAAATACCAGGTCCATTCGTATTCACATGCTGCGGTTACGTTCTGATTGCGTTCTGTGTTAGTGTATTTGCAAGTTTCAAGAAACCATTTTTCTATTTCGG
>JANMFO010000225.1:0-5804 GCA_031374245.1 Chitinophagaceae bacterium
CCTACAGGCACTAAAAAATTACAAGTAGTCGTACCAACGGTTAACGGAATGGTTGTATTACCATTTGTTACCGGTGTACCAGTGCCAGCCAATGTTACAAGCTGCACACCAGTTGTGGTAAATGAACTGCTGGCTGAAAAAGTCATTCCATTGATAGTAGTAGTAGAAATAGTATATGTTCCGATTGCAGTTACATTCACACTTATTTTTACTGTATTAGTAAAATTGAGTGGATTAGCTGTAGCATAGCTTCCACCCACTAAAGCTCCACTACAATTGCCTGCTGTAGTTTCTAAAGTATATACAGCCGGCTTAGTACCAACCGGAAGAACGGTTACTGCAATATCACAAGTGGTACTATCATAGTTCACCACAAAATTATTTACACCTGCTGAAAAAGGAGTTCCATTACTCCTAAGGGTTACCGCATTTGTTCCGAGTGTAACAAATACACCCGTAGCCCGGAAAAAGTATCCATTCACGGTATCGGTATACACGGTGTAAACACCGGTTTGTTTTACATTCACGGAAACAGTAATCGTATTGGTGGCGGGTACCAGAGGCTCTGCAGCTACATAAGTACCGTTTACCGTTTTGGGCAAACAATCTCCCGTTAGTTCACTCAAAAGGCTTCCATCAGATGGGCTATTACCTACTTCAAAACTTACTTCTTTCTGACAACCCATCACCACAACGAAACACAACGCCAACCAGCCAATAATATATCTTTTCATATATAAGGTAATTATATTATAACCCATAAAAATAAGACTATTTCCCTTATCCCATAATGGTCTGGGGATAAGAAAATCTTTAGCTGCGCATAAACCGGACAGCAAAAACTTAATTGTATTTTTACAGGAAATTGGAGTACATGAGAAACGTATTTTTCCTTGTTTTATTTTCTGGCTTTATTTCTTGCAAAGGTCAGGCCGATTCTTCTTTAACGGTTAATCCGGATGCTTTTAGCAAAGGAATCAGCAAGAATAATGTGCAGGTACTGGATGTGAGGACTGCCGGTGAATTTAAATCCGGGCATATAAAAAATGCCCTGCAGGCCGACTGGAATAATAAAGATCAATTCAAGGAAAGAATTCAATTTGTAGATAAAGACAAACCTGTTTATGTCTATTGCCTTGCTGGCGGACGTAGTGCAGCCGCTGCCGACTGGATGCGGAAAAACGGATATACCAACGTGGTGGAACTGACTGGCGGCATTAATGCCTGGAAAAAAGCGGAGAAGCCATTGGAAGGTGTGGTTGCAGAAAAACAAATGACGATTGAAGAATATTGGGCCAAAATTCCAACAGATAAAACGGTGCTGGTTGATTTTGGTGCCAAATGGTGCCCGCCCTGTGTAAAGATGGAACCAATGCTGGATGAATTGCAACAAACAAAAGACCTTAATTTTCTATTAGTAAAAATTGATGGTGGCATTCATACAGATGTGATGACCGCATTAAACATTGAGCCTATCCCCTTTTTCATAGTATATAAAAATGGAAAGGAAGTGTGGAGAAAACAGGGAATACAAACAAAAGAAAAATTGCTGAAGCAGATAAAATAAATTAATCTCCTTTACTGTCCCAATCAAAATATTGTTTACCTTTTTACTTATGAAAAGGAAAGCATTTTTGCAAACTACAGCCGCTGTTGTTGGCAGCAGCCTTTTACCCTCTTTATCATTTGCAAAAGAGCCAGCTAAAAAAGTAATCCGGTTTGCCCATCTTACCGACATACACCTGAAGCCGGGATTGATACAAGAAGAAGGTATGGCCAAAGCATTTCAGCATGTGCAACAACTAAAGAATAAAGTTGATTTTATCATCAATGGTGGTGATGCTATTATGGATTCGCTGGAAGCCGACAAACAAAAAACACAAACTCAGTGGGGTCTTTTTAATAGTCTATTGAAAAAAGAAAATAGTTTGCCAATTTACCACACCATTGGCAACCATGATGTGTGGGGCTGGTTTGTAAAAGAAAACAAGCCTGATAACGACCGCCTCTATGGAAAAGTGTGGGTGGTGGAAACACTGGAAATGAAAAACAGGTTTTATAGTTTTACCAAGAGCAACTGGCATTTTATAGTGCTGGACAGTACACAGCAAAATCCTGCCGGCGGTTATATCGGCAAACTGGATGCGGAGCAACTGGACTGGTTACAAAAAGAATTAGCCATTGTTCCTGCTGACAAATTCATCTGTATTGTTTCGCATATACCTATTTTATCTATCTGTGCTGGCTTGTTTTTTGACAAGACAGAAGCGAATGGTGATTTGAAAATTCAACGAAACCTGATGCACACTGATTTTATTGAGCTAAAAAAAATATTTATACAATATCCCAATATAAAAGTTTGCATCAGCGGCCATATTCATTTGCAGGATGAACTGAATTATCTCGGTATAAAATATTACTGTAATGGTGCTGTATCCGGCAACTGGTGGAAAGGTTCTTTCCAGGAATTTGCGCCAGCCTATGCTGTGATTGATTTATTTGACGACGGTACTTCCAAAAGAACCATGATGAAATATGAATAGAAGGTCTTATTTTACTTCCTCATACGAATAAGATGATAAAAACATTTGTGCTTAAAGCAGTATTTTCTTTCTGCTTTTTAATTTCTGTAACCATTTTATGGTCGCAAACGCCACATGTTGAAATACTGACATCCGGTAACAAAACCAGCCTGCGTGGGTTGAGTGTTGTAAATGACAATGTAGTATGGGTTAGTGGTAGTAATGGCACGGTTGGCCGTTCTAACAATGGCGGTAAAAACTGGAACTGGTTTACCGTAAAAGGTTTTGAAAAAACTGAGTTCAGGGATATAGAAGCATTTGATGCGGGTACAGCCATCATCATGGGATTGCCTGTAAAAGATATGGAAGCCCAGGCCAATATTTTAAAAACAACCGACGGAGGAGAAACCTGGAAAGTGGTGTATGAAAATAAAACGAAGGGAATGTTCTTGGATGCAATGGATTTTGTGGGTGGTGAATATGGCATTGTAGTGGGCGACCCGATTAATAATAAGATTTTTATTGCTGAAACATTCGATAGCGGCAATACTTGGAATGAATTAGGTTTAGAAGGCAAAAGACCTGTTGCAGATTCAGGTGAAGCATTTTTTGCTTCCAGTGGAACTAATATTCGCCTGATGATTGATAAAGATTTTTTCCTGGTTAGTGGCGGAACAAAATCAAGATTGATTACAAGATTTGGTGCCACTACTTTACCTGTTGTACAAGGCAAAGAGTCGACCGGTGCTAATTCTATTGATGTATATGACAAAGGCAATGGAAAAGGTAGTAACAGAATTGTAGTGGTGGGTGGGGATTTTATGGCTGATTCATCTACCAAAAAAAATTGTTTTATATCTGCCGATGGCGGCAAAACATGGAAAGCACCTAAAATACCACCACATGGTTACCGAAGCTGTGTGGAGTTTTTATCTGAAAGAGATTTGCTGTCTTGCGGCTTAAACGGGGTTGATTATTCACCTGATGGTGGTAAAACCTGGAAATGGATAAGTAAAGATGGCTTTCATGTATGCCGCATTGCCAAGATTGGGAATGCTATCTACCTCGCTGGTGGTAATGGTAAAGTTGGAAAAATAATGTGGAGATAAATTAAATTATTGTAAAAGTCATGGCTATGTTTAAGAATTTTTTCCAGCAATTTAAATTTAAAATGATGGCTAAACAACTCCGCCAACCCAGTGGACCGGTTGGGCATAAGGTTGGTGAAATGATGAATAAAGCCAATGAATTTCTTTACGAATTTACATTGGCCACAATGGAGTTAACCGATAATCAAACTATCCTGGAAATTGGTTTTGGGAACGGTAATTTTTTTGACAAACTATTTTCAAAAGCAAATAACCTGAAAATAACTGGCCTTGATTTTTCTGAAACAATGCTTAAAGAAGCGCAGAAGAATAATCCAAAAAGTATTGCTGATGGGAAACTAATATTACAATTGGGCAACAGTGATAACCTTCCTTTTGCAGATAACAGTTTTGACAAAGTGTTTTGCATTAACGTCGTTTATTTCTGGGATGAACCACAAAAACATTTACAGGAAATAAGCCGGGTGCTGAAACCTGGTGGAAAATTTTATGCTACCATTCGTACCAAAGAAAGTATGGAGCTGATGCCTTTTACCAAATATGGATTTACAAAATACAATGAAGAGGAATGGAAACAATTGGTAAATAAAAATCCGTTCAACTTTATAAAAGCGGAACACATTGCTGAACCTGCTGTTGACTTTGACAATAAATCTTTTCAGGTTCAATCACTATGCCTGGTGGCAGAAAAAAAGTAGTTATAAATTGTTCAGTATATCCTGTACACTTGGCCGCTTCTTGTAATCTGGTTCAAAAAAACGGTAAGTAACAATTGATTCTTTATTTATAATATATACTGCTGGAACAGGAAGGTATTTCCCATTCGCACCGTTACTTTTTTCTATATCCAGCCCGGAGTTACGGTAACGGGTAACGGTATTTTCCGGTAGTTCATACTCCACTTCATAGGCTTTCATAATTTTCATTCCCTCATCATACAAGACCGAATAAGTAGCTTTTGTTTTCTCCACTGTTTTTGCAACATTTTCCGGTATTTCCGGTGAAACAGCCAGCAATGTTGCCCCTTTATCTGTAATAAACTGCAACGAATCCTGCAATCTTGATAATTCCTTATTGCAATATGGGCACCATTGGCCACGGTAAAAAACCAGTACCACTTTCCCTTTCTTCAATAAATCTTTTAACCGGACTTCTTTCCCATTCTGGTCCTTTGCTTTAAAATCGGGTGCTTTCGATGCAATGAATAAGCCTTCCGGGGCTTCCTGAGCAGTAAGGGAAGAAACGATCAGGGTTACACAAACTAACAATATCAGTCTTTTCATATTATCAATATTAGGATATAAAATTAAACTTTGTGAAAATCATTGGTGGTCAGGCAAATGACGATTAACATAAAATTATTTTTTCCTTATTTTTGAAAAAATACAGGCTCATTTAAACTTATCTATTATGGCCAGTCATGCTGATAAATTTCTGACAAAATTGCTTTTAGGATTCGCCGCTGTTATCGCAAGTATCTTTGTTATTGTGTTTGCCTGTTTTGAACGGGTAAAATACGATGATTGGTACGGGTGGGGCCTGGTTGCATCTGCTCTTATGTGTATTGGCCTTTATCTCCTGCTAAGTGCATTTGTACATAAAATAAAAGCTGATTTTCTCAAAAGGCAGAAATCAAGAGAAGCACACCAGAAAAAATATCCAGACGATTAACCATATTGATTACTGAAAATAAAAAAAGTCTGGCGTTAACCAGACTTTCAAATTTATTCATGTCAATTCACACTTAACCATTCACCAATTTAATTCTGCTTTTCCAGATTCCTGAAGTCCACACTCACCAGTTTACTCACCCCCGGCTCCTGCATAGTTACACCATAGATTACATCCACAGTACTCATCGTCATTTTGTTGTGCGTAACGATAATGAACTGCGAGTTATCGCTGAACTGGCGAATCATATTGGTAAACTTGCTTACGTTAGCATCATCCAGTGGTGCATCTACCTCATCCAAAATACAGAACGGTGCTGGCTTAATTAAGTAGATAGCAAATAACAAAGCAGTTGCTGTCAATGTTCTTTCACCACCGCTCAGCTGCGTTAAAGAAGAAGGACGTTTACCTTTTGGTTTGGCAATTACATCAATACTACTTTCTGAAATATTTTCCGGGTTCTCCAGTACCAGGTCGCACTGGTCATCTTCCGTAAAGAGTG
>JANMFO010000228.1:0-4631 GCA_031374245.1 Chitinophagaceae bacterium
GAGTTGATAATTTTTCTGATAAAACCGTTCCTTCTGTTCCTTCCAATACTTTTTCTGTATTAGGAGATGTACAATTGAAATATGGCATTTACTCCAACTTAACTTACTATGCCGCTTCAAAATTATTTTTGAATGATGCCAATACAGCATCTGCTGAAGATTACCATTTATTAGGAGTTAGAGTAGGTTGGAAAAAAAATTTGAAAGCGATATACAAACTCAATTTCTATGCCGGTGCCGATAATCTGCTTGATGAAACATATAGTTTAGGTAATGACATCAATGCAGCCGCCAACCGTTTTTACAATGCTGCTCCAGCAAGAAATTTTTATGCAGGCGTATCGTTTCAATGGATTAAAGCAGCAAAAAAATAGCCTTCCTCAATATCTTATAACCGGGCAATCCAAAATATTTTTTTTTCCAACCCTATAAATAGCACCAATGGAGAAGGTTTGATAATGGTCTCTTTTTGCCGGATTTGCCGCCTGGCTAAAGCCATCCAAATAATCTGTAAAAGTTAGCCTGTAAGATGTTTCTGCATTAATGGCAATTCGTGGCGTAAGGCCATACCTGACTCCAACTCCCATCGGAATGACAGGTGTTGCTCTTGGCAACGTATGTGCTGCATCAGCAGCAATCTGGTTTGGCAAATTTGAACCATCACCAAAATAGGCTGCATTAAAATTACTCCAATCTCTTTTTATTCGTAAAAAACTAATTCCCCCGCCGCCAAATAAGTAAGGGGAAAATCCTTTATCACCATAATTTGTTCCAAAGGGATTCCATACCAGTAACAGCGATAGTTCAGCAATAGGCGAACGAAAATTAAAGTTTCGTTTCTTTCTGAATTCGGGGTTATCATATTTTGCATCATCGCCCCTTAAACCACCTACTGCAACATTTACCCGCATTAAAAAAGAGTGGCTTACTATTTTGCTTCCATGAATATTTATGCCGGGCCGCATCGTTTCAAAAGAGCCAAAGCGGTTGGGAGTAAGGTCACCCTGGTAAATAAAGCTTGCAGCTGCAACGCCTATTTCATATTTAGGTGCATTAACCTGGGCTTGTAAAGAAAAAAAGGATTGTGATGCTATAACTATTGTTGTTGTTATAATTGTTAAACTATTACTCATGGCATAGGTTTTTAATTAAAAAATGAGAATTCATTTTCTACAGGTAAACAAATACAGCAGCTTTGGTAAAACTTAAAAAGGAAAAGAGGAGAAAGTGAGATACCCGTACTAGCTCAACGAAAAAAACATCGATTCATTACGTTGCTCTTTGTTAAATTATTCGAAGGGTTTAAAATTGTTTCATGTGTGTAAAATAAAATGGTTGACCAAACAAATGCTGTAAGGTTTATTCCAGTAAAAAAATAATGTTACTTAGACTTGCTGAATAGAATTACCGGACGATGAAGAGTGCGACGCAACGAAGATGTTCAGGGAACCGAAGCCGGCTTCAAAAATTTCTCCACCATGCCTGTTGAAAACTCTTCTTGCAAAATATTTTTGGCTGACTACATTTGCACAGATTTGGTTTCCGACCTAAAAATCGGGATTAAAAGGGAAGTCAGTCAAAATCTGACGCTATCCCCGTAGCTGTAAGAAGCCTCCCCAAACTCCTCCGAAAGAGGGGCTTAAAGAGAGTAAAATTGTTGAAGAGATACCACTGTTTCGGATCATCCGAATGGGAAGGTTTCAACAATGCTTTAAGCCAGAAGACCTGCCACATCAAACAAACAACATTCAGCTTTCGGGTGAAAGGCATGAGGTGTAAAGGTCGCAGGACATTTATATTTCTATCTCTTATTTTTCCGGAAGCAGTCACACAAAAATTTCATTTGATATGAAAAAACAATTTTTTGTAGTGGCTGCTGTCATAATCAGCAGTACGTTACAAGCGCAGGATTCAACAGGCACTTCGTTAGATGAAGTAGTTCTTACAGCAAACAAGTATCCCAACAAAACTTCTCTTACCGGCAAAGTAGTAACTATCATTAGCCGTGAGCAATTAGAAAAAAGCGGTGGTAAAGATTTATCACAATTGCTTGCTGAGCAGGCAGGAATTTTTATTGCCGGGGCCAACAGTAATGCAGGAAAAGATAAAAGTGTATATCTGCGTGGTGCAAGAGTTGACCACACATTAATTACAATTGATGGTGTACCCGTTTACGATCCATCTGGCATCGGTGGAAATTTTGACATCCGAAACCTCGCTATTGCTGCTATAGAAAGAATAGAAATACTAAAAGGCAGTCAATCTACTTTATATGGCAGCGATGCTATTGCCGGTGTCATTAATATCATTACCAGAAAATCAGGCAACAAGCTGGTTTCAGGAAATACAATGCTCAGCTATGGAAGCAATGAAACTTTCAGAGGTAATGCAGGTATCAATGGAAAATCCGGAGTTATAGATTACAATGCTTCTTATTCATTACATACTACAAAAGGAATAAATGAAGCGATTAATAAAAATAATATTGCAATAACTGATAAGGATAAATTTCAGCAAAATTCTATTAAATTGGGCTTAGGCATAAAACCAGGTGATAAAGTTTACATACAACCTTTTTTCCGATATGCAAATATTACTGGTGATATAGATCAAGGGGCATTTACAGATGAACTGGATTATACTTACAAACAAAAAAGTTTACAGGCGGGAGTGAGGAATGAGTTTACAATTGGCAAAAGCAAGCTCAATGTATTATACAACTATAATAATATCGACAGGCTGTATACAGATGATTCTGTAAAGAGCAGAAATGGTTATGATACTTATTCAAACGGGGGTTATAAAGCAAAAGAACATTTTATAGACGCTTTTGCACATATACCCCTAAATAAAATCATCAAACTAACTATAGGTGCTGATATACGTTTTACTTCTACTGAACAATTATATATATCACTACCTGCATGGGCCCCACCTGTGCCGCTTGATACAAACATGAACCAGCAAAGTTTATACGCAGCTGTGAGTTTAAATACAAAAGGAGGGTTTAACCTCGAAGCAGGCAGCCGGGTTAATTTTCACTCTGAATATGGAAGCCATGGGGTTTTTAATATCAACCCTTCCTATTTAATAAATAAAAAGATAAAAGTATTTGCAAACCTTTCTTCGGCTTACCGCACCCCATCCCTCTACCAGCTTTTTTCAGAGTACGGTAATAAAAACCTGAAACCAGAGGCTGCTACTACGGCTGAGGGTGGCGTACAGTATTATTCATCTGATAATAATTTTACTGGCAGAGCAGTTGGTTTTAGCCGGAATGTAAAAGATGTAATTTTCTTTTATTACAACTCTTCCACTTTTACATCTCAATACATTAACCAGGACAAACAAAAAGACTATGGCTTTGAGCTGGAAGCCAGTTACAAAGTGGCAAAAAACATTGCCCTAAAAACCTTTTACACTTATGTTACAGGTGAAATAAGTACTAAAAAAGCAGGTAAAGACACCACCTACAATAACCTGCTTAGAAGACCCAAGTCAAGCATTGGTATAAATATTGCCAGCCAGGTTACCAATAAGTTTTTTCTGAGTACAAACCTTATGAGTACAGGCAAAAGAAAGGATGCCTATTTTGACAATACAACTTTTGCCACCGTTGATGTTGTTTTAAAAAGCTATGCTCTCTGGGATGTTTATGCAGAATATGCCTTTACAAATAATAAACTTAAATTATTTATTGATTTACGAAATATCTCTAGCAGCCAATACACTGAAATTAGCGGATTCAATACTCTTGGGTTCAATGGTTATGGTGGAATCCGTTTTTCATTTTAGAAAAAATCTTTACCATGTGTCAACATGAAACAAAAAGCTGCCCGAGATGTAAACAGGCATTTGAATGTAAGCCGGGTAATATTACACAGTGTCAATGCTTCGGCATACAACTAACCCTGGAGCAAAAGGTTTACATTGAACAGCGTTACAATGATTGCCTGTGCAGGGATTGCCTGAAGTATCTGCAACAGGAGTTGAACCTGTTTAAAGAAAAGTATTTCTTCAAATAACAAAAGCCCGCCTCGCTATAATCGAGACGGGCTTTTAAGTTTTAAACGACTGTTGCAAATACTACCTTTACCCAAATTTTTTGTTATGGCTATTGATCCCAAAGAATTGCTTACTGTCACTTTTACCCTTTTTGCAGTTATAGATATTGTAGGCTCAGTGCCGATACTTATTTCCTTGAAAGAGAAAATGGGTGGCATCCGTGAACTGAGAGCTACCATTATTTCAGGTGCGTTGATGATACTTTTCTTATTTGTAGGTAAAGGGTTTTTGAACCTGCTCGGCCTTGATGTAAAATCCTTTGCAGTAGGCGGATCTATTGTTATTTTTATCCTTGGTCTTGAAATGGTATTGGGTCTCGAATTCTTTAAAAGTGAATCCAATGTAAAAGCAGCCACGGTAGTTCCTATTGCATTTCCTTTAATAGCCGGTTCCGGAACGTTAACTACCTTAATGTCCTTAAAAGCCAATTATGGAGAAACAACTATACTAATAGCCATCCTTATTAATCTGATAATTGTTTTTATGGTATTAAAGTCTTTGGGGGCTATTGCCCGCCTGTTGGGCCCTGCGGGATTGATAGCGGTAAGAAAATTTTTTGGCGTAAT
>JANMFO010000312.1:0-2404 GCA_031374245.1 Chitinophagaceae bacterium
TGATGGGTGGTGCAGGTATGTTTGCTGTTTCGATTTATATGATGTTTATGGGCGGTGTGTATGATAAACTCATTGCTAAAAAATTACCGGCAGGTGCTGATTTAAAAATTTATAATTCCGAAGCTGCTACAGCAGAGATGAAAGCAGCAGTGGCAGAAGCTAACAAAGCTGCCGGTCCTGAAATAATTAATACAACACTGGTTATCCCTGTTATTTTAATTGTTGCTTTTACAGCACTGTATTTTTATATGCGTAACAGAAAAAAACCTGCGATGTAATTAACTGTCAAGGGATTCAACGGAATATTATAGGCTTGATTATTTTATTAAAATTACTGCCCATACACTTTTATGCAAAAATCAAACCGCAGAGAAGCCTTGAAAAAAATTGCTACCGGTGCAGCTGCCATGAGTGCAGGCACACTCTTTTCTTCTTACACCAAAAAAGAAGAATATGACTCAGGGAAACTAAAAGGCAATATCAACCATTCTGTTTGCAGGTGGACCTATAACCATTTAAAACTGGATGAACTTTGTGTATTGGTAAAAAAGCTAGGCTTCAGTGCTATTGACTTAATTGGTCCGAAAGAATGGAATATATTAAAAGAGCATGGCATTTATTCTTCCATGTGTAATGGTGCAGAGATAAACCTGGTAGATGGATGGAATGATAAAATAAATCATCCCACTCTTATAAAGAATTATACCGACCATATAGAATTAGTAGCAAAAGCCGGTTACAAAAATTTAATTTGCTTCAGCGGTAACCGCAGGGGAATGGATGATGAGACTGGTTTAAAAAATTGTGCAGAAGGATTAAAAAGTATAATGAACCTTGCCGAAAAAAATGGAGTCATAATACAAATGGAGCTTTTTAACAGTAAAGTTGATCACAAAGATTATATGTGCGATAAAAGTGCATGGGGCATAGAACTTTGTAAAAGAATCGGATCCGAAAATTTCAAATTGCTCTACGATATTTATCATATGCAGATAAGCGAAGGCGATATCATCCATACTATAAAAGAAAACCAACAGTATTTCGGGCATTATCACACTGCAGGTGTACCGGGCAGGCATGAGATAAATGAAACGCAAGAGTTGTATTATCCTGCCATCATGCAGGGCATTTTAGCAACAGGGTATAAAGGCTATGTGGCGCAGGAGTTTATTTCTATCGGCAAAACAAATGAAGAAAAAGAAAAGGCATTGAAAGCGGCTATAAAACTTTGTGATATTTAAAAATAAATCAATAATATCTTAAAATAATCAAATAAACATTTCATGGCAGATAATACTTATGACGCAATCGTAGTGGGTTCAGGTATCAGTGGTGGCTGGGCTGCAAAAGAATTAACTGAAAAAGGTTTGAAAGTGCTGATGCTGGAACGTGGCCGTAATATTGAACATATAAAAGACTATGTGAATGCTTCAAAGGAATTCTATGAATTTCCACATCGTGGTGCAAAACCCACCCAGCAAATGATAAAGGATTACCCGGTTCTGAAAAGAGATTATCCACTAAATGAAATTGTACTGGATTATTGGGTAAAGGATAGTGAAAGTCCATACACCGAAGTAAAACGATTCGACTGGTTTCGTGGCTATCATGTTGGAGGCCGTTCCTTAACCTGGGGCAGGCAAAGCTATCGTTTCAACAAACTGGATTTTGAAGCCAATGCAAAAGAAGGAATTGGAGTTGATTGGCCAATTCGATATGATGATATTGCTCCCTGGTATAGCTACGCTGAAAAGTTTGCAGGAATACAGGGAAACAAAGATGGCTTAGACGTTTTGCCCGATGGTGATTATATGCCCGCAATGGAATTAAATTGTGTCGAAAAGGATGTTAAAAAAAGGCTGGAGGCATTCTATAAAGGGAAGCGGCATTTAATAATTGGGCGTAGTGCAAATATTACACAACCACATCATAACAGAACTAATTGTCAATACAGAAACCGTTGCTGGAGAGGATGCCCCTTCGGTGGTTACTTTAGTACACAATCTGCCACCTTACCTGCTGCAATGGCAACCGGTAAACTTACACTTCGGCCGTTTTCAATCGTTACCAAACTTTTATTCGATAAAGACAAGAAGAAAGCAAGCGGAGTAGAAATAGTTGATGCAGAAACTAATAAGACTTATGAATTCAAAGCAAAAATTGTCTTTGTATGTGCTTCAGCATTTAACTCTACCTGGATATTGATGAATTCAGGTACAGATATCTGGCCTGATGGATTGGGAAGCAGCAGCGGTGAACTGGGTCATAATATCATGGATCATCATTTAAAAAACGGAGCTGCTGGAAGGGTTGAAGGATTTGAAGACAAATATCTCTATGGAAGAAGGCCAACTGGTATTTATATACCCCGCTACAGAAATATATATGACGATAAAAGGGATTA
>JANMFO010000359.1:0-1760 GCA_031374245.1 Chitinophagaceae bacterium
TTTATATCGCTCGGTGGTATGCTTTCCAAAGTATACCGGACTGAAGTTTCATTAGAAGAATACCTGGCTTATACCACTGAAGAAACTGAAAAAGTAAAGCTGATGCAGTATGCGCAGCGGTTTGACGGCGATATGCAAAAGGCTATTTCAGCGATGGCTGCTGATATGAGAAACGAGTAAACCATTTTTTAATAAATAAATTATGTGAGTATGAAAACAATTGTGATGAGTGCTGTGTGTGCGTTTGTATTGTTTGTTGCGTGTAATAAAAAAGAACCGCAGGCGGTTCAAAAAAATGCAGCACAACCAAAGACCGTTCAACCGTCGGAATGCGGCAAAGAAATTTTTGCTGACAAACCAGTGAAAGTTGGTGAAACGGGAATTATATTGCCTGTAGGCACAAAGATCTGCCTGGCCGCTGACCATTCTGAAATAAGGGTTGAACTGCCGAAGGATTATTCTTTTGCGCTGGACGGGGCCGATGGTATTGCCGCAAGGCCTTTACCGATTGGCTTTGCTACTTACCACTGTATCTGTAGCGGCGGCGGTGCCTGTCAGGTCGCTTTCATAGATGAACTTGGATTTGGCTGTATGCACAGTAATTGTTCCGGTGGATGTACCGGGGCATTTATCTACAAAGGCTATAGTGTGAACCGGGTGATCAATTTATCGGATACCAAAGACGAACTTTTTGCTTTACCCGATGTGAAAGAGACGGTGCGAACTCTTTATGAGAGTAAATCAATCACTGAACCTTACAGCAAAGAATCCCTCTATGGCGTTTCCTTTTATATCGTCCGGGATGAAAAGGCATTTCTCTCAAAAGCAAGTTGCGATTGCGAAGGAACAAAAGCCTGTACGCTGAAAGTAAAAGAACTCGCATTGAATAAAGCGGGGTTGAACAAATTCAAGATTTATTACTGTGATGGACCCTGCAACGGGTGCGAATTAACGGTTAACTGATAGTCCTTGGTTGTGGCATATACGGTGTCCCCACTGAAATGTGGGGCACCGTTCTTAAAAAAGATTTTATGAAAAGAATAATAGTAGTGATTGCATTGCTGGTTTCGGTAAACAGCCACGCACAATTTCCCATTGCTGAAATTATCAAAGCTGGTATCAAGAAAGTAATTGTTGCTGTTGATCTTAAAATTCAAAAGCTACAGAATAAAACGATCTGGCTGCAGAATGCACAAAAGACATTAGAAAACTCCATGTCGAAGTTAAAACTGACGGAGATCAGTGAATGGGTGGAAAAGCAACGGAAACTCTATGATGACTATTTCAAAGAGTTATGGAAGGTAAAAGCTGCACTGGCCTATTATCACCGGGTTAAGGATATTATCGAAGACCAGGTGGCAATGGTGGCAGAATATAAATCAGCCTGGGCAACTTTCCGGCAGGATAAAAACTTTACTGCTGATGAATTGAACTATATGGCGGATATATATACTGGCATGATGAACGAAAGTTTGAAAAGCCTTGACCAGTTATTTATCGTGGTGAATGCTTTTACCACACAGATGAGTGATGCCAAAAGAATGGAAATTATTAATACTGCTGCTAATAACATTGAGGAAGGATTTCTTGACCTGAAAGAATTCAATAACCAGAATAAACTTATTTCCATTCAAAGGGCAGCTGCGAAAGGAGAAATTGAATACGTTAAAAAACTCTATGGCCTATGAAACAAATTTTGATTGTATTGCTACTGCTTGCGTGTGTACAGGTACATGCCCAAAAGCCAAAACATAAAAGGC
>JANMFO010000364.1:0-9588 GCA_031374245.1 Chitinophagaceae bacterium
CATTAAAGGATGGAACCAAATCAGTTTTGACATTAACAGTGATGGTAAAAACCGGAAAATGCAAATAGACCTGCAACAGCCGATGGTGATTGACAGTGTTGTTTTTGACAATAAAAGAATTAAAACTTATAAACGGAATGGAAATATATACCTGATTGATTTCGGTTCGTATAAATTTATGGTGGCAAGAACATTGGTGAAAAAAGATAAACCCATTCCGCTTCATAGCATTAAAATATATTTTCATGGTAAGCCCCGTGAAGCTGTGAATCCGCCATGGAATGGCGGCTGGATATTTACCAAAGATGCCGATGGAAGACCCTGGATGACGGTTGCCTGCCAGGGATTGGGTGCCAGTGTATGGTATCCTTGTAAAGATCACCAGAGTGATGAACCCGATGCAGGCGCCTTGATACAAGTGAAAGTGCCGGACACATTAGTAGCTGTTGCCAATGGAAAATTATATGCGAAAGATGACCAGAAAGACGGCACTGTGCTTTACACATGGCAAGTAATAAATCCGATTAATAATTATAACATCGTCCCCTACATCGGTAAGTATGTACATTTTTCAGATAACTATATTGGTGAAACAGGAAAAAAACTTTCGTTGGATTACTGGGTGCTGGATTATAATATTGAAGCCGCCAAAAAACAATTTAACCGGGATGTACCCCGGATGTTAAAAGCATTTGAATACTGGTTTGGTCCCTACCCTTTTTATGAAGATGGTTTCAAACTTGTTGAGTCTTCACATTTAGGAATGGAACACCAGAGTGCCACAGCCTACGGCAATCATTTTCAGAATGGTTATCTCGGCAGTGATTTATCCGGAAGTGGTTGGGGATTAAAATGGGATTATATTATTGTGCATGAAAGTGGTCATGAATGGTTTGCCAATAGCATTACCACCAATGATATTGCAGATATGTGGGTGCATGAAGGGTTTGCCATGTATTCAGAAGCATTGTTTGTAGATTTTTTTTATGGTAAAAAAGCAGCGGATGAATATGTACAAGGCATACGTAATAATATTTCAAATGACAAACCGCTGATTGGGCCGTATGGTGTAAACCAGGAAGGCAGCAACGATATGTATAATAAAGGAGCCAATCTGTTACACACTATCCGGCAAGTAATTGATGATGATTCTGTGTTCAGAAAAATATTAAGAGGGTTGAATAAAGATTTTTATCACAAGACAGTTGACTCAAAAGATGTGGAAGCATATTTCTCCAAACAATCAGGGAAAGATTTGTCTAAAATTTTTGACCAATACCTGAGAACGATAAAAATACCGGTGCTGGAATATAAAATAAAAGGAGATAATTTATCGTACAGGTGGGCCAATTGTGTAAATGGTTTTGCAATGCCCGTTCGGTTAGAAGCCAGCAATGAATGGCTAAAACCAACCATTGAATGGAAAAGCACAGCCATTACTGCTGACATGATAAAAAAAGGAATTGCAGCCGATAAAAACTTTTACATCACCGTAAAGAAAGCAGAATAAGCGACACTGACTTTTCACTATTCACTTTCCTATCTTTACTGCATGAGTAATATCCGACGGCAAAGTATTATTTCTTCACTCGTTATTTATATTGGCTTTGCTGTCGGCCTGATGAATACGTACCTGTTTGCCAAAGAAGGTATTTTTCTCGATTCACAGTTTGGTTTATATAATGCTTTTATTGCCATTGCCACTATTATGATGGCTTTTGCAAACCTGGCCATACCGTCTTTCATCAATAAATTTTATCCCTATTACAAAGATCATTTGCCCGGTAAAAAAAATGACCTGCTTACATTGGCTATAATAGTAAGCTGTATCGGTTTTCTGTTGGTAGTAGTGGCCGGAATAGTTTTTAAAGACCTGATAGTAAAAAAATATGGCACCAATGCCCCGGAAGTAGTCACTTTTTATAACTGGATATTTCCGTTAGGTTTTGGCCTGACTGTTTATACTATTCTGGAAGCGTATGCGTGGCAATTGCACAAATCTGTTCTCACTAACTTTTTGCGGGAAGTACAGTGGAGACTATTCACCACGGTGCTGATTATTTTATTTGCCACCGGTGTTATACAAAGCTTTGATTTATTTATCAAGCTGTTTGCTTTCAGCTATCCGTTTATTGCTCTAACGCTTTTGCTGTATTTAATTTTTACCGGAAAACTTCACTTTACTTTTAAAAGAAGCAAAGTCACCCGGCGGTTTTCCAAAAGTATTTTACGGCTCTGTGCTTTTGTGTACGGAGGTTCATTAATATTTACCATTTCACAGGTTTTTGATTCGCTGCTTATTAGTTCTGTGCTGGATGATGCACTTACAAAACTGGCGGTTTATTCTGTGGCACAAAGTGTGGCAGCTATGATACAGGTACCGCAACGGGGAATTATTGCTGCATCTATCGGTCATTTATCAAGGGCTTGGAAAGACAAGAACATGGAACTGATACAACGTATCTACCAACGATCTTCTATCAATCAATTAATTTTTGCCTGTGGCTTGTTTGCATTAATCATTCTCAGCTTTACCGATGCAGTATACACATTTCATTTAAAAGGAACTTACCTGAATGCCTACTATGTGATTATTCTATTAGGCATTACCAAAATTGTGGACATGGGTACCGGTGTGAATGCACAGATAATCGGCACTTCCACTTATTGGCGTTTTGAAATGCTGAGCGGTGTTGTTTTATTATTGATAATGCTGCCGTTGAATTATTTTCTGACCAAAGAATATGATATTATTGGCACGGCATCGGCCAACCTTATTGCTATTACCATTTACAATGCTATCCGTATTATTTTTCTCTGGAGAAAATTCAATCTGTTTCCTTTTACTGTTCATTCGCTGTACACAGTTTTACTGGCAGCCGCTTGTTACGCTATATGCCATTTTGCATTTCTGAATATACATGGCTTGCCGGGCATGTTTCTCCGCAGTATTGCATTTATACTCTTGTATGCAGCAGGGACGGTTTATACGAAACTAACCCCCGATATACAACCGGTGATGGAAACAATTAAGAAGAGGTTTGGAATGAAATAAAATCTACAGAAAAAATTAATTGGAAGCAGATACCATTTGCTTTTCCTCAATTCTACCGGCGCCAACAAAGCGTTGGAGGTAGTACGGCTCAAACAATCCATTTACCATTACCCCTCTTGATACAGAGGCATGAATAAATTTATTGTTGCCGAGATAAACGCCGACATGCGATACGCCGGAACCACGGGTATTAAAGAAAACCAGGTCACCCTCCTGTAATTCGGTAGTTGAAATTTTGCGGCTGATGCGGTATTGGTCACGGGAAACTCTTGGCAGGCTGATACCATAGACTGCCATATAAACAGCTACGGTAAAACCAGAACAATCAACACCCGTTTTGGTATTGCCACCGGTGCGGTAGCGAACGCCATACCATTCGTCCACCCCATCCAGCAATTGTTTGCCTGGAAGATTTTCTACCTCCGTATTCATTAAAACAGAATATTTCAATTGAACAGAAGAAGCATTTTCTACGTCAGCTTTGTTGCGGCTGGCAAAAGCATCATTAATCTGTTTTATGTCTTCTTTTTTAGTTGCTTCAGCTGCAACAGGTTCTTTAACTATAGTCTTTTTAGTTGCTATAGTCCAGATATCGGCAGTCTCGTTGGGATCAGGCTTAACCTCTTGCTTATTACTGGTAACCTGTGGGGTTACAGAAATTTCTTCGATAAATTTTGCGGGAGAAGCTGGCTCAGGGGAAGTCACCACCTGTTTATTACTGGTGAAATTGAGCGGTTTAAACGTAGAGCAACTGCTCAGAAAAACCAAAAATGCTATGACAGGTAAAATTTGCTTAACCATTACGTCTTTCTTTTAGGATGATTTCATGGGCCTTTAAAATCCATTCCTGTTAATCAGCTTGAGTTCCGTTTTAAACGGTGCAAAGGCTGTAGGTACCGGATTCCCCGCTGTGAGGCGGGGTGGGTAAAAATATAGCTTAATGCCCGAAAAAAAGCACTAACATCAAACGAATTTCCTGGGCTAAAATTGCCTTATGGCTAAATAGCTGCAACTAAGTGATTTAGAGTTCTTAACAAGGTGTGAATATTGAGGTAAATCAACCTAATTGTCAGGTCAGATTTATTGATTATTATTGAAATTACAAGACCTTACAACCATGCAAACACTATTATCCTTAATCACCATTTTTTATTTATCAACTGGCTGTCAGAGCTCTGGTAACAGCAAAAAGGCAGAAAATGATTCATTAGCCCGGCAGGTATTAAATAAATACTCTGACCGGATGCAAAAAGATACAGCCGTTCCGGCAATTCCGATATTGAAACCATACTCGACAATTGAGTATGAGAAAAAAGAAGTACTGTCCGCTGCCGGTGGCACCAAGTCGGTCATTTTTAACGCTACTGGTTCAAAATTGTACGCCATGAACCTGGAAGGCATGAGTGTATATGAATTTGACCAGGCCAGCCGTAAAATAAGCCGTGAATTTAAGTTTACCCCAACAAGAGGAATGGGTTGGGATTATAATAAAAGCCGCCCCATTAACTCCTTCCAGGAAAAACCGGTGGAAGCCTGTTTTAGTCATGGCGATTCTATTCTTTGGGTTTCGCTGCACAATGCAGAAGGCATAGTACCAATTTGGGTAAATGATTTTTCGAAGAATTCCGGAACTGTTGGTGGCGAACAAAAAACAAAACCTGTCACTGTTATTTATCCTGGTACGGCCAAAAAAGATTCGTTTCGGGTACCGCTGATTGAAACGGGGAAAACACCGAAAGTAATTTCAAGAACGGCTGACAGTAAATATTTGCTGGTGAGCAACTGGCATTCAAGAAACACCAGTGTGCTGGAAATGAATGCAGCAGTTTATCCATATGGTAAAGTAATCAGTACCATTCCTGTATCGGCTATTCCAAGAGGTATAGCGGTGGATGATAAGAATAACAAATCCTATATCGCCATTATGGGTGGTGCCAGTTTAAACGTAGTAGATAACAAAACCTGGCAAAGTGAAAGCATTATGAATGTTTGGAGCAGCCCCCGGCATATAGTGATGGATACCAGCGGACATTTATTTGTTTCGTACAACAGCCTCGGCACTATTGCCTGCATTGATGTAGCCTCGGGTAAACAATTGTTTTCTGCCAAAACCCATTCACAACCCAGAACGATTGTATTGTCAAAGAATCATAAGTTCATTTTCGTTACTTGTTACACCAGCGATTATGTAGATGTGTACAAAATCAATTCCGACAACTTTGAGAAAGTAGCATCTTTGCCCTGTGGCGGCCACCCGGTTGGTGCAGATATTTATGAGAGTGATGATAAGTTGGAAGCATGGGTGTGCAGTTATAGCAGCGGTTCGATTAGTATTTATACATTTAAAAAGAAATAAAGGATAGTGAGCATGAAATTTTCCCATCTCCATGTACATACCCAATTCTCCTTACTCGATGGAGCAGCCTCCATACAAAATCTTTTTAAAAAAGCCATTAAAGATGGCATGCCTGCCCTTGCCATAAGCGACCATGGCAATATGTTCGGCGCATTTGAATTTGTAGCCGAAGCTTATAAGAATAAAGATGAGAATGGCAACGTAATAGTAAAGCCGATTGTTGGTTGTGAATTTTACATCACCGAAAACCGCCACATCAAAACATTTACCAAAGAACTAAAAGATAAGCGTCACCACCAGATATTACTGGCAAAGAATGAAGTAGGCTATAAAAATTTGATCAAGCTTACTTCACTGGGATTTGTGGAAGGTATGTATGGTAAATATCCCCGTATTGATAAAGAGCTTATTCAAAAATACCATGAAGGTATAATTGCTACTACCTGTTGCCTCGGCGCATCCATACCACAGGCCATTTTGAAAAAGGGAGAAGAAGAAGGAGAGAATGAATTTAAATGGTGGCTGAATATTTTCCAGGAAGATTTTTATGTGGAGTTGCAACGCCACGGCATGGCCGACCAGGATAAAGTAAATGAAGTACTGATAAAATTTGCCAGGAAGTATAAAGTAAAAATCATTGCCAGCAATGATTCACATTATGTGGAGCAAGACGATTTTAATGCCCATGATATTTTGTTGTGCATTAATACCGGCGAAAAAATCTCCACTCCTGCCCTGCGGGATTTTAATGATGATGATATCAATGTAAAAGACAAACGCTTCGCCTTTCCTAACGACCAGTTTTATTTTAAAACAACAGAAGAAATGAGCAAGGTCTTTCACGACCTTCCGGAAGCTATTGACAACACGAATGAAGTAGTTGATAAAGTTGAGTTACTGAATTTAACAAGAGACATTCTACTACCCAATTTCCCGATTGAAAAAAGATTCCAGATTCATACTAAAGAAGAAACCGTTGGTAAATACAAAGTGACAGCTGAGTCACAAAACCAATGGGAATATTTAAAAGAGTTAACGTATCAGGGTGCCGACAAACGATATAAAGAAATAACGGATGAAATAAGAGAACGATTAGAATTTGAACTCTTTACCATTCGTATGATGGGTTTTGCCGGATACTTCTTAATTGTGGGTGATTTTATCCAGGCAGGAAGAGATAAAGGTGTATTTATCGGTCCGGGCCGTGGTTCGGCTGCAGGTTCGGTAGTGGCTTATTGTATAGGCATTACTAACATCGACCCTATAAAATATAATTTACTGTTTGAGAGGTTTTTGAATCCCGATCGTAAATCAATGCCGGATATTGATACTGACTTTGATGATGAAGGAAGACAAAAAGTAATTGACTACGTTGTAGAAAAATATGGCAAGAACCAGGTAGCGCAAATTATTACCTATGGTACGATGGCTGCCAAATCAAGTATAGCAGACGTAGCAAGAGTGATGGATTTACCATTGCCCGAAAGCCGTGCCTTAACCAAATTGATTCCTGACCGCCCAGGTACAGAATTACGAAGAGTGTTACATGCACCAATGAAAATAAAAGACGGTGAAAAGTCATTGGAAGAAAAAGACGGCATGGGCAATGATGACATGGAGAATGTAAAAAAGCTCCGTGAGATTTATAAAGACACCAAATCTGTTCTTAGCAAAGTATTGCATGAAGCAGAAAGATTAGAAGGTTCTGTACGCAGTACCGGTATCCATGCGGCAGGTATTATCATTGCGCCAAAAGATTTGATGGAAATGATTCCTATTGCTACTTCTAAGGAATCAACATTGTGGCTGACACAGATTGAAGGAAACGATATTGAAAATGCCGGTATCCTGAAGATGGACTTTCTGGGATTAAAGACATTAACCGTTTTAAAAAATGCGTTGGCTCTTATCAAATTAATTCACGGAGTAGAAATTGATTTAGATGAAATTCCATTAGACGATAAAAAAACGTTTGAACTATATCAACACGGTGCTACTATTGGTACGTTCCAGTTTGAAAGTGCCGGTATGCAGAAATATTTACGGGAATTAAAGCCTGATAAGTTCGGCGATCTGATTGCGATGAACGCCTTGTATCGACCCGGTCCAATTGCATACATTCCTAACTATATTGACCGTAAGCATGGCCGTGAAGCTATTCAGTATGACTTGCCGGAGATGGAAGAATATTTACAGGAAACTTATGGTATCACCGTGTACCAGGAACAGGTAATGTTGCTGGCGCAAAAATTGGCTGGCTTTAGCAAAGGTGATGCGGACGTATTGCGGAAGGCAATGGGTAAAAAACAAAAATCGGTGCTGGATAAAATGAAAGCACAGTTTATTGCAGGTGCCACTGAAAAATTATTACCTGTTGAACGATTAGAAAAAATCTGGACCGACTGGGAAGCCTTTGCACAATATGCCTTTAATAAATCTCACTCCACCTGTTATGCGTATGTAGCGTATCAAACCGCATACTTAAAAGTCCACTACCCTGCTGAATATATGTCTGCCGTATTGAACAACGCCGGTAGCATTGATAAGATTACTTTCTTTATGGAAGAATGCAAACGAATGGGGTTAAAAGTACTCGGGCCTGATATTAATGAATCATTAAAAGGATTTGCTGTAAACGATAAAGGTGAAATACGTTTCGGTTTAGGTGGATTAAAAGGTGTAGGTGAAGCTGCGATAGAAAGTATTATTGACGAAAGAAAAAAAGGCGGCTCCTTTGTCAACATATTTGATTTTATAAAACGCATCAATCAACGCACCGTTAATAAAAAAACATTGGAAAGCCTGGCGCATGCAGGTGGCTTTGATTGTTTTCATGAACATCACCGGGCACAATATTTTAATGTGCCTGAAGGTGAGATAATAAACGGTATTGAAAAAATAATTAAGTACGGACAGATATTTGCTACACAAAATGCAACGGCTACCAATACCTTGTTTGGCGATTTACCTATTAGTATGGAAATACCGCCACCAAGAATTCCTGAATGTGAGCCATGGCCGTTGATAAAACAACTGGATAATGAAAAAGAAGTAACGGGAATATTTTTAAGTGGTCACCCGTTGGATAATTACAAATTCGAAATGCTGCATTACGGCGTTACTGCTATTGCCGATTTTAATGAGTTTAAAGATGAAATAAAAATGCAGCCCAACCCCGGCCGGCCATTTAGGTTGGTGGCCTTAGTGGCAGATGCACAACACCGCATTGCCCGCAGCGGGAACAAGTATGGTAATTTCATTATTGAAGACTACTCCGGGAAAACAGAGTTTCCTCTCTTTAGCGAAGATTATATGCGGCTTACTCCCATTTTACAACAAGGAAGTACAGTACTTATTAACGGATATTTTAAACCGAGGTATAATAAAGACGAATTTGAATTTAAAGTAATGTCTGTTTCACTGGCGGAAACAATGAAACGAAATATGACAAAAGCAATAACCATTGAAGCACATCCGCAGGACATCAGTGCAGCAATGGTAGCATTTGTAGAAAAAAACCTGAAGTCGAACCGGGGCAGTTCCACTTTAAAGTTCGTTTTAACAGAGCCAAAGAATAAGATGAGAATCAGCTTAGTAACAATCGGCAATGGTTTTGAAATGAATGAAGAAATGATACAGTTCCTGGAGAAAAGCCCGGAACTGGAAGTGCAGGTGCAAACGGTGTAAACTATGTTGTAACTAAGCTGTTATAATAAATGATAACAGCAAATGCTAAGCAAACGATTGTTGTCTTGTAGCTGACAATCGACATAAACATGATAATAATGGCAGTAATTCTGCGTTTAGATGACAAGTTTTACACAAATCCACGTCACTAATTCAGGTTAACTGTAACGGACCTAAATTTGCAACCCTATAAACAATTAAAACAAAAATTCTAAAAATGGCAAAAGAGTATACCGATTCAAATTTCCAGGCTGATGTTCTGGCTTCTGATAAACTGACCGTAGTTGATTTCTGGGCAGAATGGTGTGGCCCATGCCGTGCTATCGGGCCGGTAATTGAAGAACTAAGTAAAGAGTATGATGGTAAAGTAAATGTAGGTAAAGTAAATGTGGATGTAAATCCGCAGGTATCTATGAACTACGGCATCACATCTATACCAGCTATCTTGTTTATTAAAAACGGACAGGTGGTTGATAAATTAGTAGGTGCG
>JANMFO010000433.1:0-3297 GCA_031374245.1 Chitinophagaceae bacterium
GTACCATGTTGATGGGTTTATTAACCGGAAGTTAGTAAATGATAGACGGGTAGCCAAAAAGAGTAACGTAAAGTAGTTTATCAGTTTCAATTTTGTTTCCCACAAAAACACTAAGAACACGGAGAAAATTAAACTGATTGTAAAGGCTTTGCGACCTTTGTGTCTTTGTGGGAAATAAAAAGCTGATTAGCAAACAGGACGATGAAGTGTGTCCTTCGATAAACTCAGGATAAACTTGCAAGGAACAATGCCCAAAGATTTGAAGCTGGTAAACAAAAACAAAAAATGATTTATACCAACTGCCCGTGCAATTGTTCTACTGATTCATTCAGAAAGTTGGGAAGAATGTGGGCATAGGTCCACACAATTTTATCAGGGTCTTCCAGGTGTTCCAGCATACTGCGGAGTTTATCTTCACCATAGTTTTCAATTACTGTTTTCCTTTTCTCTTCTGTCTGCAGGTAAAGGCTCATACCCGGTGCATCAGCTTCCGGATGAAACTGTGTGCCGATCATATATTCATTAAACCGCATACCCATAATGGCCCTTTCATAAGGTACATGGGGGCGGCTTTTTTCTATACAAAGAATTTTGGCTCCCATTTCATTCAGCAAATCATGGTTGGGCTGTATCACCTGGTGATCACGGCTGTCTACACCATAAAAAGGATCACGGAGGCCATCAAATACCGGCTCATCTTTTCCGCTTTCCAGCATGTGAATCGGGAACACACCAAACGCTGTTGATTTTCTTTTACAAACCAAACCAATATTGAAATAACGGCTGGCCAGTTGAAACGAATGACAAATAAAGAAGATGTATTTTTTTTGTGCGTTAGAAGGATTGTTGTTCCAGCGTTCCATTTTATCCAGCCAGCGGCCCCAGGCAATATCCCAATCATCAAAGCGGCTCACCAGCGGGTCGCCGGGGCCACCGCTGGAGATATAAATGTCATACGAAGTATCAGGGATTTCATTTTTTTGCCGCACATTAAATTCGTCGATGTGCACCTCCATATCATTGCTCTCAGCCCATTCTTTCAGGATGGTACGGATGCAACGCATGCCTTGATTAGGTACGCCATCATAGAGGTCGAGGATCGCTACTTTTACGGACCTTTTTTCGCTCCAACTCATGCTACAAACATAATAATTTTTTAACGGACGGCTAAGACATACGATTGCACTCTTCTCCACAAATGTGGATTAATTGATTGTGAGCAACGTATAAATAAGACTAAAGAAAATAGTGCAGCCTGCAGTAAAATTACTATCATCGTCTGTTGCGACCGAAGGTCTATTAGTTTCTTTTCTTCCAGTGGAAGAGAAGAAACTAATCACCCTTCAGGGTTCTGTTCGTTGCTCAGCTTATATTAAGTAAAAAGTCAAAATTAAAAATTCAAAAGCCATAGATTCACACTGATTTGATTTTGACTTTTTAATTTTGACTTTTAATTTCAGCCTATTGCTGGCTTTTTTATTTAACTCTTACGAGAGAATCATTTCTTTTCATAAACTTTCTCACCACCCAAAAAAGTTTTCAGCACCGTAACCTGTAATAATTTTTCCGGCACTTCTTTCATCAAATCATTATCAAGAATAATAAAATCAGCCAGCTTTCCTTTTTCCAAACTTCCTTTTTCTTTTTCTTCAAAGTTGGCTTTGGCCGCCCAGATGGTCATTCCACGCAATGCCTGTTCCCTTGTCAACGCATTTTCCATTTGATAACCACCGGCAGGAAAGTTTTTAGCATCTTTTCTTGCTACGGCTGCATAAAATGTTTTGAAGGTAGAAATATCTTCCACCGGAAAATCAGTACCGAGTGGCAGCCATCCGTTTTGTGTTAGTAATTGCTGATAGGCATAAGCACCTTTCACTCTTTCTGCACCTACTCTGTCACCCGCCCAATACATATCAGAGGTGGCATGTGTCGGTTGCACCGAAGGGATTATGGAGTTAGCTCCAAATAAATTAAAATCATTCTGATTTACTACCTGTGCATGTTCAATGCGCCATCTCAGTTCATTCTTTCCTTTTAAATACTTGGCATAAATGTTCAGCATGGTTCTATTACCACTGTCACCAATGGCATGAGTACACATTTGCCAACCTTTTTGGGAAATAGTATTGGCAACAGAATCAAAATGGGAGGGATTACTTAATAAGAAACCGTAATGGCCGGGCTTGTCATGATAGGGTTCTAATAAACAAGCACCTCTTGAACCAAGAGCACCATCTGCATATACTTTAATACTTCTTACATTCAGTCGATCAGTTTTAATAATGCCATTCTTTTCCAAGTAATCATAATTTTTTTTCTCATCACTCAGCATTACATAGAGACGCATTTTCAAATCTCCGTTGGCTTGTAATTTTTTTATACCATCTACTGCTTCATAGCCCAGGCCGCAATCATCAATGGTTGTTAACCCGACTGCAAAGCAATTTTGTTGGGCCGCCTGCAATGCCTTTTTAAATTGTTCTTCAGTGGCGTTAGGAATTTTTTCAGCAACTAAATCCACAGCATTGTCAATTAGAATGCCGGTAAGAGTGCCTTCCATTTCTTCTATTTCGCCGCCTGTTAATGTATCGCCGGCTTTTATATTGGCAAGGTCTAATGCTTTTTGATTGGCAACAGCGGCATGTCCATCTATTCTTGTTATCAGTACCGGTCTGTCAGGAAACAACTCATTTAATTTTTCATTGGCAGGAAATTCTTTTACTTCCCAATCGTTCTGGTCCCAACCTCTGCCGGTTATCCAGCCTTCTTTATTTTCGGCAGCAAATGTTTTTACTTTTTCAATTACTTCATCCCAACTATTGGTTCCGGTCAGGTCAACCTTCTGCAAACTCATTCCATAGCCCACAAAATGTGCATGTGCATCTATAAATCCGGGATAAATGAATTTGCCCAGAGCATCCAGCTTTTCTGTTGCTTCATATTCTTTTTCAAGGTCAGCTGTTTTGCCAACCGCTACTATTTTTCCATCTTTCACGGCCATTGCTTCAGCAGTGGAAAAAGATGAATCAACAGTATAGATTGTGGCGTTGTAAACTAAAAGGTCAGCTTTTTCTTTAGTGGAACAGGAGAAAAGAGAAATGGCTAACAGTGCTATGAGGAAATTCTTCATTACTAATTTTTAATTATTAATTACTGAATAGTTGCGGATGTTTTTTATTATGCTCTGTCTTATCCTGAAAGGCTTTGGCCGCTGCTAAGATAGTGGCTTCATCATATAAATTACCAACAAGGCTAATGCCAACAGGAGAGCCGGTTTTGTTAAACCCTGCCGGCATG
>JANMFO010000002.1:0-8949 GCA_031374245.1 Chitinophagaceae bacterium
ACGGAGTAAATATTAAAGATTACTCCCTGCATTCTGTTCGCAGTCTGATGAGTATAGTAACACAGGAACCAATACTATTTAATGATACGATTGGCAATAATATTGCTTTAGGTTATCAGCACGCAACAGAAGAAGAAATAATAGAAGCAGCGAAAATTGCCAATCGTATCATTAAATAGTATTGGTTCCTGTGTTACTATACTCATCAGACTGCGAACAGAATGCAGGGAGTAATCTTTAATATTTACTCCGTCAATCAATACTTGTCCACCTGTCACATCATGAAACCTGGGTACCAAATCAGCCAATGTTGATTTTCCGGCTCCGCTGGAACCAACAAGAGCAATGGTTTGGCCTTTGGCAACTGTAAAACTTATTTTATCTAATATTACAGCATCATCGTATGAAAAAGCTACATTCCTGAATTCTATTGAAGAAGTAAAAGCATGCAGTTGTTTTCCATTCGGGTTATCATCAACTGAAATGGGTGTTTTTAATATTTCCTCAATCCGGTTGATAGCGGCAGCACCTTTCCGCATATTGCTGAAAGAAGTGGATAATGCTTTTGCCGGATTGATGATATTGTAAAATATTGCCAAGAAGCCTAAGAAGGCCGATGCTTCCAGTAATTCATTTTTTAAAACTAAACTTCCACCATAGTATAATACCGCTGTAAATAACAGCACTCCCATTACTTCAGATAATGGAGAGGCAAGATCTCTTCTATAAGCAATATTATTTTTAGCAGTCAGCAATTCTTCATTGGTTTTAAAAAACTTTCCCCGCAATAGTTTTTCGATATTAAATGCTTTTATTACCCGCAGGCCACCCAAAGTTTCATCTAAAGTGGAAAGGGTTTCGCCATATTTATTGGCTACCTCTTGCGAATGTTTTTTTAATGATTTGGTTACACGGCCTATTACCAGCCCTAATACAGGAATAAGAATCAGAATAAATAAAGTGAGCTGTACGCTGATAGTAAATAGTACAATCAGTGTAACGATAATGGTCATCGGGTCCCTTATCCATCCTTCCAATGTGCCGACTACCGATCCTTCTACTTCGCCTACATCATTAGTCATGCGGCTCATCAGGTCGCCTTTTCTTTTTTCATTAAAAAAACCAATTGGCAACCGTAATACTTTATCGTACAGTTCTTCCCTTAGCTGGTTCACAATTCTATTCTTCAGCGGATTCAGGATATAATAAGAAAGATAGAGGAACAGGTTTTTCAATAAAATTGAGGCAACCATCAGCAGACATATTATACCAAGAGTGGGAATTTTGCCCCTGGTATTTTTCATATCGTTCAAAAACTGGTTGATGGATTGAATTACGGCGTTTTTACTGCCAGAAGTAACAGAAGATTCATTGCCGGTGAAAATTAACTGTAGAAACGGCATCAGCATACTTACTGAAACGATTGAAAAAACAATGCTGAGCAGGGTAAATAAGAAGTAAAGAATTATTTTTCCTTTATAGGCACCGAGATATTGAAAAATTCTTGCGTATTGTTTCATTTAAAATGCTTCAGCTGGGAAGCTGCAAAGTAACTAATTTTACAGCGAACTTAATTGTTAAGAACATGGAAGAAGGTAAACGACAGAAACAGATAGCCGGACTGCTGAATGAGGAGATGAATAACATTTTTCAGCGGTTGGGGCTTAGTATGTTAGATGGGGGTATGGTGTCTATATCATCTGTAAAAGTGACACCAGATTTATTGGAGGCCAGGTTTTACCTGAGTTTTTTCCAGGTAAAAGATGTGGAAGCGGCCATTAAAAAAATTGATGACCGCCATCATGAAATAAAAAAGGAACTGGCAACAAAAGTGCGGCATCAGTTGCGGAGTATTCCTGTATTAAAATTCTTCAAGGACGATACATTGGATCATGTATTTAAAATGGAAGAGATATTTAAACAGATTAATGAAGACAAAAAAAAAGCAGATGATAAATGACAGAAAGCAGATGATAGCTCTTTAAGGAAGAAGAATTTTTTCTGATATAGAAAATACTACTATTTCAAGAAACTTTAAATCTCAAACTTCAAAACTCAAACTTGCATTTTCTCTTCGCCTGGCGATATTTTAAAGCAAAAAAATCCACCAATGCCATCAATATCATTGCATGGGTGAGTATTATTGCTATTATTTTCGGTACCACAGCACTTATACTGGTACTAAGTGTATTCAATGGCTTTGAAGGACTCGTAAAATCATTGTATTCTTCTTTTTACCCCGATATAAAAATTTCTCCGGCACAGGGTAAAGTGGTCAACATTACCCCCGAACAATTACAAAAATTAAAAGGCCTTGCTGGTGTTAAGAATTACTCCTTGGTTGTAGAGGAAAAAGCACTGATACAGAATGGAGAAAACCAGTCGGTTGTTTACCTGAAAGGGGTAGATAAAAACTATCGTTATGTTTCTGGGGTTGCCGACCACTTAATCAATGGTGAATATGATATTGGTGATGCGGAAGTTCCTAAATTGATATTAGGTGCCGGTGTGGAAGGGGCGTTGGGCATTCAGGCTGACAGAAATATTTTTTCGCTGAAAGTTTATTTACCCAGAAAAAGTAATACAGAACAAATAAACCTACTGGAAGATATCAGCAATGACACCATCCGTTCTTCGGCAGCATTTGTTATTCAGCAGGATTTTGATAATAAATATGGCATCACTAATATTGATTTCATTAAAAAATCATTGAAGCTGGAGGCAAATGAATACGGTGGCGTTGAGATTATTCTCAAAGACCCTTCGGCTGTTGATGAAGTAAAGAAAGAAGTAAAAGACATTTTTGGGAATAGTTACAAAGTGCAGGATAAGTATGAGCAAAACCAATCTCTTTACTCAATTATGAATGTAGAGAGATGGGTGATATACGGGGTGCTTTGTTTGATACTGGTAGTAGCAGCTTTTAATATGATAGGAGCCTTATCTATGCTGGTGCTGGAAAAAAGAAAAGATATCAGTGTGTTACATGCATTAGGCGGTAACAAAAGTTTTATCCAAAGTATTTTTTTAAGTGAAGGAATGCTGCTGGCAATAATAGGTTGTGGAATCGGAATGCTGCTGGCATTGCTTATTGCCTGGTTACAGATGCGTTACCATCTTATTGCTTTGGAAGGTGGTTCTTTTTTGATTGATTATTTCCCGGTTAAACTCCGGCTTTTTGATTTTATGCTGGTAGGGGTTACTGTTTTTGTAATAGCATTTGTTGCTTCATGGCTTCCATCCCACAAAGCTGCTGCACAGGATTTTTCGTTGCGAAGTGAATAAAATCAAAGATTGAAAGATTAAAGCAGATTGCTGGATTGGTTATACGGATAGAAACATCATAAGAATACTGACTTCTGAGTAATCCCGATATTAATCTTTTTATAATCCGTGATTAATAATCTCCCAATGTTTCTGGTAATTGTGCCAATGCCTTTGCCAGTTGCTCATCATTAGGTGCTATACCATGCCATTCATGTGTTCCTTGCATGAAGTCAACACCATAGCCCATTGCTGTATGCATCATAATGGCAATTGGTTTGCCCTGGCCGGTTAATGATTTTGCTTTTTCCAGTTTGGCAACTACATCGTCCATATCATTACCATTCATTTCAAGAACAGTCCAGCCAAACACTTCAAATTTCTGCCCGATATTTCCAAGGCTCATTACTTTATCAGTTGGTCCGTCAATCTGCTGACCGTTCCAGTCAATCGTAGAAATAAGATTGTCTACTTTATGATGTGCTGCAAATATTACCGCTTCCCAAACTTGTCCTTCATCTAATTCACCATCACCATGCAATGAGAAAACGGTGTTCTTATCACCATTTAATTTTTTGGATAGTGCAGCGCCAATGGCAACACTCATTCCCTGACCCAAAGAACCAGAAGCGATACGTACACCGGGTAAATGTTCATGCGTTGCCGGATGTCCTTGTAGTCTTGAATTGAGTTTGCGAAAAGTAGCCAACTCTTTTACGTCAAAATAACCAGAACGGGCCAAGGTGGAATAAAACAAAGGCGATATATGGCCATTGGATAGGAAAAATACGTCTTCACCCGGCGCATCCATATTAAATGCCGGATCATGCTTCATTATCTTAAAATACAGTGCGGTTAAAAAATCGGCACAGCCTAATGAGCCACCGGGGTGGCCACTGCTGCAACCATGTACCATTCTTACTATATCACGTCTTACCTGAGAGGCAATTGCGGTTAATTCAGCCATAAAAAATAGGTTATTGTTAAACTTTCAGTAACTTCGAGCTTCAAATCTCTGATTGGTGGTGCAAATTTGCATTCTTTTTGAATACAAAATCCATTCGGGTTAACCAATCTTGTTTGCAATATCGAAAATCCTGTGGGTTTATATATAAAAAGAATGTCTGATTAAGGTTAGTGAAGGAAACTTAAAACAACCAAAAGGACTTTAAACCTATTTTTGTACCATATTAAAGCTGCTTAGATGCTTGATATTTTATTAACTGCTTCAGTTGCATTTATAATTACCTTCTTAGCTATACCTGTAGTTTTACAGATAGCAGAGCAAAAAAAGCTTTACGATATTCCTGACGAAAGAAAAGTGCATACCCGTCCGGTAGCTTCGCTGGGTGGTGTGGGTATTTTTGGCGGGTTTTTGTTAGCCGCACTTTTATCAATTCAAGGTTATCTGAACCCCGAATTTCAATATTTCTTTGCTGCAGCCCTGGTTATCTTTTTTCTTGGTCTGAGAGATGACATTATGATTTTATCTGCCACCAAAAAATTTATCGGGCAAATTATAGCAGCTTCGATACTCATTCATCTTGGTGGTATCCGTTTGGACAGCATGTTTGGATTGTTTGGATTTGAGCAAGTGCCTGAAGGCTTTAGCCTGGCATTATCTTATCTTACAATCATAGTAGTTATAAATTCATTCAACCTTATTGATGGTGTGGACGGCCTCGCTGCCAGCCTCGGAATTCTTTCTATGCTTGTTTTTGGTATCTACTTTTTTGTAATTGATCACCCGGCTTATTCATTACTTGCCTTTTCAATGGCGGGCAGTTTGGTCGCATTTATGATTTTTAATCACCACCCTGCTAAAATATTTATGGGTGATTCCGGTTCATTAATGATAGGGCTGGTGAATTCTATACTCGTTATTAAGTTTATCAATATGGCCAGTGCTCCTTTTGTTACAGTACCTGTTACTTCTGCTGTGGCTATTGGCTTTGCAATATTGATAGTGCCCCTGCTTGACACACTTCGGGTATTTAGCATCCGTATTATCAACGGCCGATCGCCATTTACCCCGGATCGGAACCATGTACACCATTTGCTGCTTGACAGGGGATTAAGCCATTCAGCTGTAACTTTTACCTGCGTGACAATTAATGTGGCATTTATCCTGCTTGCCTGGCTTGGCAGATCCTTGGGCCCTAATTATCTTATGCTTTCTTTGCTGCTTCTTTCGTTTGGAGGATTAGGCTTGTTGTATAAGGGCAGAACCCGTCGCACAATGGTTATTGCCAAGCGAAACGATGGAACTGCTGAACTTAAAACTACTTCTAAAGTAGTTTCGCTGAAACAAGAGTCCAAAGCAGCCGACCTGAATTAATTCAAGATAAATAAGTACGGTGTTGAAGAAATGATAAATTTCTTTAGCTATTTTTTGTTTAAGGCCTGTCTCTTTGGGAGGGTTGTTGTGTTTTATTAGCTTTGCATTCCGGTACTACCGGTATTTAGAATTATACAAGAAAATAAATAGTATATGGGAGAAGATGTTGCATCAATAATTGCAGGAGCAGATGAACAGATGAAAAAAGCAATTAATCATCTGGAAGCTGAACTGATAAAAATAAGAGCTGGTAAAGCCAACCCGCAAATGATGGATGGTATAATGGTTGACTATTATGGTTCACCTATGCCAATAAACCAGGTAGCAAACATAAGTGTAATGGATGCCCGGACACTTAGCATACAGCCGTGGGAAAAAAATATGCTGCAACCTATAGAAAGGGCTATCATAGCAGCCAATATTGGTATCAACCCTCAAAATGACGGTAGCTTTATTCGTATTTTCCTGCCACCACTTACTGAGGAAAGGAGAAAAGAGCTGGTAAAAAAATGCCAGGGTGAAGGTGAACATTCGAAAGTGGCAATCAGAAGTATCCGCAGGGATGCAATAGAACACATAAAAAAATTGGAAAAAAATGGATTGAGTGAAGATGCTGCTAAAGATGCTGAAGATGAAGTGCAGCAGGTAACAGATAAATTTACCGTTGTTGTAGAAAAACACCTTGCTGTAAAAGAAAAAGAAATAATGTCTATTTAACTTTATTATCGGTTGTCTGAAGATTAGATTGAGAAAGCGGGGCCAGAGAGGTTTCTCTTTCTTTTTTATCGGGACGATTAGCAAGATAAACGCCAACCAATATTATACCTAAACAAATAATTTCTATCCAGGTTATCGGTTCTTTATCTATAAAGCCCCAAAACAAAGCAACGAAAGGAATGCCATACGTAACCAACGAAGCAAATAACCCACCTGCTCTTTGTACCAAAATATAAAACAAAGCAGTAGCAACAGCACTGCCTATCACACCCAAACCTGCTGAAGCAAGCACAGATTTTTGAACATCAATATTATTAAAATCGAGTTGCAGAAAATCTTGCTGCCATAAAACAATAGCCGTGGGTATCGTCATAAAGGCAAGTGAAACAGTAGCCAGATGAATAGGTCTGATACCTTTTAAATAATGGCTGACGAGATTTACATTGATGCCATAAAGAAACGTTGCCAGCAAAATCAATAAGGTGTAACTGAAGTTATTAAAACTGATATTCTTTTCTCCGGTTAAAGCGGGTGCAATAGTGAGTAATACCAATCCTAAAAAACCAGTTAGTACCCCGACAATTTTCTGAGATTTAATTTTGTCTTTAAAAAAGAAAATCCCAATCACCACCACACAGATAGGAGTTAGTGAATTGAGAATGCCGGCTAATGATCCGTCGATCTTTGTCATGGCAATGGCGAATAAAAAAGCTGGCAGCAAATTACCAAATACAGCACTCAGAATAACAAGCCCAAACTTTTGACGGGGGATTTTTGAAAAATAAAATATGGCAAAGGGGACAAAAAAGATTCCTGCTGAAAATATCCGCAAAGCGGCAATTTGTGCTCCGGAAAGTGACACTGTGCTGTCTTTCATCAACTTAAAAGAACTGCCCCAGATGATGCACAGGAGAACGAATATTGACCAGCAAATAAACTTATTATTCATAAAATGGTGGCAAAGATCATAAAATGAAATCAGACATAATTTTTTATTTTGTATGCATATGCCGGGATGAATGAAGTAGTATATTGCAATATTATTTTCAATCAGATACAATTATGAGTAAAGTTAAACTCAGCGAAATTTCCACCTGTGCACCAAAAGATTTGGATAAGGCTGCAATAAAAGAGAAAACAGCAAAAATAATTACAGAGTTGGACGAACTTCAGAACCTGTTATTTGCCGAAGGCAAACATTCTGTATTGGTTATTATCCAGGGGATGGATGGCAGTGGAAAAGACGGGGTAATAAGAAATGTGCTGGGTAATATGAACCCGCAAGGAGTAACGGTAAAATCATATAAGGCGCCGACAGCGGAAGAACTTTCCCATGATTTTCTATGGAGGATTCATCATGCGGCCCCGGCTAAAGGAATGATACAGATTTTCAACCGGTCACATTATGAGGATATACTTGTAACCCGGGTGCATAAATGGTGTGATGATGAAACGGCCGGAAAAAGAATGACTGCTATTAATGATTTTGAGAAACTTCTTCAGGAACATAATAACACACATATTCTTAAATTTTATCTTCATGTTTCACCGGAAGAGCAGCATGAAAGGCTGAGTGAAAGGATAAAAGACCCCTCTAATATGTGGAAGTATAATGAGAAAGATTTTGAGGAGGCTAAACTATGGGATACTTATATGCAGGTTTATGAAGACTGTTTTAATAATTGTAATAACCCGGAATGGACTATCGTTCCAGCCGATCAGAATTGGTATAAAGAATACATCATCGCATCACAATTACAGAAATTATTAAAGGGATTAAACATGCAGTTTCCTGGTTTGAAGAAATAACGGTTGCGGTGAATAATTTTCATCGAAAAAACAGAGCAATTCGTCGGATAGAAAGCTGTATCTTCAGAAGTATAATTAAGTTGCAGACCAATTATTATACACATTTAAAAAAAATATTATGGGAATGCTAAAGGAATTCAAAGAATTTACAATGAAAGGCAATATAGTTGATCTGGCTGTTGCAGTTATCATTGGCGGTGCTTTTGGTAAAATTATAACTGCACTTACTGATAGTATTATTATGCCGGTTATTGCAATGGTATTGGGCAAAGGAGGGATATCTGAAGTTAGTTTTGCTGTAGGGAAAACGATTTTTCCGATAGGCGTATTTCTACAGGCGGTAATTGATTTTATTTTAATTGCTTTTGTATTGTTCTTAATTATCAAGGCAATGAATTCGGCCAAGAAAAAAGAAGAAACGGCTCCGGCTGTCACGCCAGAGGATATTACCTTACTGCGAGAAATCAGGGATGCCCTGAAGAAATAATAGTGGAAAACTGGTGTTCTTTCTGAAGGCCTGTTTCCCTTACTTTTGTAAAGTCCTGTCCTTAACACAGGACTTTATTTTTTGACTTTACAACCTGAATAAAGTGCAGAATACATCGTACCAGATTAAGTTACCGCAGTTTGAAGGTCCTTTTGACCTGCTGGTTTTTTTTATAGAGAGAGATGAATTGGATATTTATAATATTCCTATCACTAAAATTATTAATGATTTTCTTGATTTTATACATCAGAGTGAGGAATTGAACATTGAATTGAGTAGTGAGTTTATTCTTTTCATTTCTACCCTGATGCGGATTAAAGCCAAGATGCTGTTA
>JANMFO010000007.1:0-5091 GCA_031374245.1 Chitinophagaceae bacterium
AGCCATATCCGTAAAACGGCTACTAGCTTCGGCTTCTGTTACTTCTGGCTGTGATAAATAATGGTATAGTGGTGATAATTTCCCTTCTGATTTATGCTTTGCAATTAGGTAATCAATCATATCTACATTAGTAGCATGTACATTTATTAAGCCACCATGTTTTTTTACTTCTTCCATTAGTCCAATCATCTGTCGGTCATCAATCATTAGGGCACCTTTATAAGCCATAAATGTTTTGAAAGAACTGATACCCTCTTTCTCTATCATTTCCTGAATTTCCTTTTTGGTCTCCTCGTTAAAATCGGTGACGGCCATGTGAAAACTGTAATCGCCTAAACAGTTGTTATCACTTCTGCCTTTCCATTCTTCCAGGGCAGAACGAAGAGAGTTGCCTTGCTTCTGTAGAATAAAATCAATGACCATAGTAGTGCCGCCGTATAAGGCAGCTCTGGTTCCGGTTTCATAATTGTCGCTGCTGTATGTTCCCATAAAAGGCATATCCAGATGCACATGTGGGTCAATACCGCCGGGGAAAACTAATTTGCCGGAAGCATCGATTTCCTTCTCTGCTTTCACAGCTAAATCTTCACCAATAACTTTTACCACTTCACCTTCAATGAAAATATCGGCGATATAATCATCGGTGGCGGTAACGACTCTTCCGTTTTTTATTAATACTGACATACTATTATTTTTTCTTAGTCAATAACCAATATATAAGACTGCTTACAAAAAAGCCAACAAACCAGGCATAATTGTATAAATTAGAAATCCATTCCGGTACTGCATCAGCCGCAATTACTTTTGTGATGATTAAAAACCCGGGTACGTTCGGCAGTATTCCTGCCAGTAATGCGATAATTGCTTTTGAATTAAATCCATTGGTATAACTGTACTCACCTGTACTGCTATATAGCCCGTCTACTTTCAATTGTTGTTTTCGGATAAAATAGTAATCGGTAATCAGAATACCACCAACAGGCCCGAGCAATGCAGAATAACCAACGAGCCATGTATAAATATAGCCGGTTGGGTCGGCTACTAATTTCCAGGGAAAAATCAGGATACCGATAATGCCAGTGATATACCCGCCGGTCTTAAAATTTATCTTTTTCGGTGCAAGGTTGGCGAAGTCATTGGCAGGACTTACGATATTAGCTGCAATATTGGTTGCCAATGTAGATATGATAACAGCCAGCATTGCAAAACTCACTATCAGTTTATTATCAAATTTTCCTGCCAGTTGTACCGGATCCCAAATAGTGCTGCCGTATACAATTGGTGTTGCAGAAGTAACTACTACGCCTATGAAAGCAAATAAGGTCATAGAAGTAGGCAGGCCGATTGCCTGTCCGCTTATCTGTGCTTTTTGTGATTTGGCATACCTCGTAAAATCAGGAATATTTAATGACAACGTTGCCCAAAAACCAACCATGCCTGTTAAAGCCGGAAAAAAATATTTCCAGAAAGCATCACCATGTAACTTTGATGGTTGTTCCAGTATTGGCCCTAATCCTTTGGCGGCAGTGATAGCCCATGCTAATAAAGCCAAAGCCGCAAGTGGAAGAAATATTGCTTTAAATACTAATAACTTTCTGATGCTGTCCACGCCGAGATAAACAATGAACATGTTTAGTAACCAGAATAACAAAAAACAAGTCATTGGCAATGCTTGCGGGAATAAGGATTGTGTATCCACTTCTGCTAACGACGGGTTCCATGCTTTCAGAATATGATAAAGTGCATCGCCACCTATCCAGGTTTGTATTCCAAACCAACCACAGGCAACAATAGCTCTTAGCATTGCAGGAATATTGGCACCTTTTGTACCAAAACTTGCTCTTGCAAAAACGGGAAAGGGGATACCATATTTGGCTCCGGCATGACCGTTCAATATCATCGGGATTAATACAATCGTATTCCCAAGAAAAATAGTGAGAATTGCCTGCCACCAATTCATCCCGCCACCAATCAATGAACTGGCTAGCATATATGTGGGAATGCATAAACTCATACTAATCCACAATGCTGCATAGTTCCAAGTGCCCCATGTTCGCTTGGATGCGGGAACAGGGGCGAGGTCTTCGTTGATAAGAGAGGACGAAGCCTCCCTGCCCTCCGAAGGAGGGTTCTTAGACTCCGATAATTTGGTATTTTCTTTAGCCATTCGGAATTCAAGATTTTAAAGTTCAACGAGTCTATAAGGTATTTTAAACAATCGGGTTTTAAAGTCCCCCTTGTGGGGATTTAGGGGGCCGTTTCTGCATCCGTAATCAATATTGCTTCACTGATTATTGCCAATCCTTCATCAATCTGTTCTTTCGTTACACATAACGGCGGTGCAATAAAAATATAACTCCATCTTACAAAAGTGTACATACCTAAATCTTTGATTTTTGCAGCCACTTTATTCATCACCGCCATTTCATCGGGCTTGGCATTGAAAGGAGCCATCGGTTCTTTTGTTGTTCTGTTTTTCACCAATTCAATACAACCTAACAAGCCTGTATTCCTGAAATCACCAATGCTTGGATGTTTTTGTTTTAGTTTTTCTACTTCTGCATTTACGTAGTTGCTCATCGCTACACAATTCTCAATCAAACCTTCGTCTTCATAAATTTTTAATGTTTCTAATGCTGCTGCACAACTTACCGGGTGAGCAGAGTAGGTGAGGCCCAGTGGCAACATTGCATCATCATATTTAGAAGCGATTTTGTCTGATACCATTAAACAACCAAATGGCAAATAACCACAAGTCAATCCCTTTGCCATGGCAATTATATCCGGAACGATACCATGATTTTGAAAACCAAACCATTTGCCGGTTCTACCAAATCCACTCATCACTTCATCCATGATTAATAAGATGCCATGCTTATTGCAGAGTTCTCTTACTGCTTTTAAATATCCAACAGGATATTGCAAACAGCCGGACGAACCTGATTCGCCTTCTAATAATATGGCGGCAATGTTTCCTGCGCCTTCATAGGCAATTACTCTTTCTAATGAAGCCACCGATTCTTTTAACAGATTTTCTTCACCATATTCCCAGCGATATAAATACGGTAAATCAAAATGCACAAAGTTGGGTGACTGCTGTGCATCCATTGGTATCTTTCTTGGGTCGCCACTTGCAGACATTGCGCCATACGATGCTCCATGATACGATTGATATCGGGTTAATATTTTATGCCTGCCTGTATATAATCTCGCCAGCTTAATTCCATTTTCAATGGAGGTTGCACCGCATAACGTAAAGAATGCTTTATTCAAATCGCCGGGACAAATTTCTGCCAGTTTCTTTCCTAGCTCACCCCGCACTTTGGTTACACAACTTGGCGTTACGTATGATACTTCCTGCATTTGTTTTACTACTGCATCCGTTATCCGTTGGTTGCCATGCCCAATATTCACATTCATCAATCCCGATGAAAAATCAATATAACGTTTACCGTCGTAGTCGTAGAGGTACACACCTTCGGCATGTTTTACTGCAATTGGAGCGATGCCTTTTTGCTTGCTCCAGGAAAATAAGGTATAGTCAAGATTGTCTTGAATAACTTCTTCGGCTTCTGAAATTGTTTTTGTACTCATAAAATTTCTGAACGCAGATTATTATGATTGTTAAGATGAATAATGATTTTAATCTGCGTTTATCATAAAAACCTTATTCATCAGCTTTCTATTTCTAACTCATCCAATTCACCCCCGCCTCTGCATTCCATTTCGTTGTACTCTTCTTCAACTTTGTCCAGAATTCGATTGAACTTTTTCCGGTAATATCACCTACGCCAAACTTACTTTCATTCCAACCGCCGAAGGAGAAGGGTTCTCGTGGTACAGGCACACCTACATTCACACCTATCATACCGGCACTGGCACGGTCAATGATGTAACGGGCCATGCCGCCATTTTGTGTAAACACAGAAGCCGCATTACCGTAGGGATTTGCATTTTCAATTGCCAATGCCTCATCCACTGTGTTGGTTCGCATAATAGAAATTACAGGGCCGAAAATTTCTTCAGTAGCCACACTCATATTTGGTGTTACATAATCAATAACCGTTGGGCCAACATAAGTGCCGTTTTCTTTTCCTTTTACTTTGGTATTGCGGCCATCCACTAAAATTTTGGCACCATCTCTTTCTGCTTCGCCGATAAACCGTTCAATACGTTCCTTACTTTCTTTGCTGATAACAGCACCGAGATTTTCTCCCGGAATAATTTTTCTTGCCTCCTCACAAATTTTATCAATGATGCTGTCAACATTGCCAACACCAATCATGGCAGAGGCGGCCATACAACGTTGCCCGGCGCAACCACTCATACTCGCCGCCACATTCAGTGCCGTCATTCCCGGAATAGCATCCGGTAATACCATCAAATGATTTTTTGCTCCACCGAGTGCCAATGCTCTTTTAAAATTTTGTGTTGCACGTTGATAAACAATTTTGGCAACTTTAGTAGAACCAACAAAGGAAACTGCTTCAATACCCGGATGGTCGCAAATAGCTTCAACAATCTCCACATCACCATGAACGATATTGAAAACACCATCGGGTAAACCAGCTTCTTTTAATAGTTCGGCGAGTTTGCCACAGCATAGCGGAACTTTCTCAGATGGTTTCATAATCATACAATTCCCCAATGCAATTGCGTTTGGCAGTGTCCAGTTGGGCACCATGGCCGGGAAATTAAATGGAACAATACTCGCAACAACTCCCAACGGCACATGTTCTGTTCTGCATTCTACTCCTTTGCTTACTTCTAATATTTCACCTGTTACTAATTGTGGGAGAGAAGTAGCAAACTCGGTGAGTTCAATACATTTTTCTATTTCGGCAACTGATTCGCCATAAGTTTTTCCATTTTCTTCGCTGCATAGTTCGGCAAGTTGTTTCAAATCCCTTTCCAATAAAGTTTTATACTTGAAGAAAACCTGGACTCTTTCTTTGATGGGGGTTTTGCTCCAGGTAGTAAAGGCGGCTTTGGCTGCTTTTACCGCTGCATCCAAATCTTTTGCCGTTGACATGGGAACTGTCGATAGCAGATTACCATCAAGGGGGGAGATGACTTCCATTGTTTTGGAAG
>JANMFO010000078.1:0-5732 GCA_031374245.1 Chitinophagaceae bacterium
TGATCTTCCACCCTCTCCATCGCCCGGCGTGTTCGCCGGTGCCTTGAACCTGCAGCCTTGTCCTCCGGAGCCAGCGAGCCAAATGCTGCGCATCGCCCCGGTATTTTCTTTGCTGTTTCTGCTATTGGCTCAGCCCTGGCGCCAGACCCTTACACTTTTTCATTTTTCCGTTTTCTCGGCGGTGTTGGTATTGGTGTTTCATCAGTTGTTGCACCAACCTATATTTCAGAAATTTCTACTTCAAAAATAAGAGGACGACTGACCGCCATGTATCAGTTTAATATTGTGTTCGGCATATTGATTGCCTTTCTGTCCAATTATTTTTTACAGGGAGTTGGCGGTGCTGATGACTGGCGGTGGATGCTGGGAGTGTTAGCTATTCCTTCTGTTATTTATACAGTGATGGTATTGGGGATTCCTGAAAGCCCACGATGGCTGATTACCAAAAAGAATGACCTGCTGGCAGCAAAAAAAATTTTAGCAGATATGGGAGTGGAAGATACCGATACAGAAGTGTCGTCTATTATTGCCAGCAACAAGCACAGTGAAATAGCAGGAGTTAAATCTTCTTTCTTTGACAAAAAATACCGGAAGGTTATTTACCTCGCTTTTATGGTAGCGTTCTTCAACCAGGTTTCGGGCATCAATTTTATTCTTTACTATGCTCCTGAGATTTTAGAAAAGGCTGGCTTAGCTGCCAAGGAATCATTATTGAATTCTATTGCTATTGGCGGCACTAATTTAATTTTCACATTCGTTGGTTTGTATCTTATTGACAAGTTAGGAAGAAGGACTTTGCTCATTTTAGGCTCTTTGGGTTATATCATCAGCCTTGCGATGGTTGCTTATGCTTTTAAAACCCATGCAAGCCCTCCCTTCTTAATGGCTTTCCTTTTATTTTTTATTGCATCACATGCTATTGGTCAGGGTGCTGTTATCTGGGTATTCATTTCAGAAATTTTTCCTAATAAAATACGGGCAATGGGTCAGTCGTTTGGTGCCAGTGTCCATTGGGTGTTTGCGGCTTTAATCACATTAATCACTCCGGTGTTTCTGGATAATAAAAATGGATTATTAAAAGATAAGCCAGAGTATATATTTATCTTTTTTGCAGGAATGATGGTGTTGCAATTGATATGGGTGCTTACAAAAGTTCCCGAAACAAAAGGAGTGTCTTTGGAAGAGCTGGAAAAGAAATTAATTGTTGAATAATTATTAAGCAGATTGTATGAGCCACTTATTACTTCTTCTGGCTGTTTGTTTTTGCTTGGAATCGTCTGCACAAACAGATTCTTTATACAAAGAACGATACCGTCCCCGTTTTCATTTCTCTCCGTCTGTCAACTGGTGCAACGACCCCAACGGACTTGTTTATCACAACGGCGAATATCATTTGTTTTACCAGCACAATCCTTTTGGCAATGTGTGGGGACACATGACATGGGCGCATGCTACCAGCAAAGATTTAGTGCACTGGAAACACTTACCCATTGCCATTGCAGAAGAAAAAGACACGATGATTTTTTCCGGCACCTGTGTGGTAGATAAAAACAATACCAGCGGTTTTGGTAAAAATGGCCAGGTGCCAATGGTAGCTGTTTATACCGGCCATATTGAAAATAAAAATCAATCACAGCACATTGCTTATAGTTTAGATAATGGTATTACCTGGACAAAGTATAATAAGAATCCCGTGCTTGATTTGGGAAAGAAAGATTTCCGTGATCCTAAAATTTTCTGGTATGAACCCAAAAAATATTGGGTAATGGCATTAATGTTTCCGGTGGAGCATTTTGTGCAGTTTTATTCTTCTAAAAACTTAAAAGATTGGAATTATTTGAGCGATTTTGGCCCTGCGGGAGATACCAGCGGCGTTTGGGAGTGTCCGGATTTAACACAAGTACCCATTGAAGGAATGTCCGGAAAAAAGAAATGGTTATTACAAACTTCGCAGAATGCTTCCATGCAATATTTTGTAGGCGAGTTTGATGGAACAAAATTCATAAATGAAAATCCTGCTGATAAAATTTTCCGTCCTGATTATGGACCAGATTATTATGCGGCGATTGCTTACAATCAACTACCCGCTGCACATTTGCCTACAACTATCGGCTGGATTAACAACTGGAATTATGCCAATGATATTCCTACCGCTCCGTGGAAAGGTGCTTTTTCATTACCAAGAACAATGAGTTTAAAAAAAATAAAGAACGAATGGGTGCTGATACAAAAACCAATTGCTGATTTAAAAATATTGCGTACCAACCCAATGGAAATGAAAAACACCGGCATTACTGGCATAAGAAAATTACCCCGGAAAAGCCGGCAGTTTGAAATGCAGTTAACGTATGAACCGTCAGCAACTAATAGTGGTGTACGATTAGCAACCGGCAATAGCAGTTATTTCGAAATTGGTTACGATGCCGTAAAACAAACCGTATATATTGACCGCAGCAAAACAGGGCAACCGGATTTCAATAAAACCTTTTCATCATTAAGTCGGTTTGAAACCCCTGTTGTATTAAATAATAAAAAGCTCAAACTAAATATTTTTTACGACCACAGCATTGCTGAGGTGTTTGTAAACGATGGCGAAGCTGTATTAACAGCACAACTATTTTCTGTTGAAACAAACAATGGTATTGAGCTCTTCAGCAATGGTGGCCGCTCATCGGTTGTTTTTCTGAAACTGTGGGATATAAATTCAATCTGGTAATTTTTTCAACACTCGTTATTCTATTCCAATCTGTGTAATTTTGTGGCCAAATTTCTTCGTATGGCTTTTCGCAACTTTAAGATGGTCGGCTATGTAATCTATGGCCGTGGTAGTTTTAATCAATTAGATGAAATCATTGCGCCACACCGCAAAGCCGCTGCTCCGATGGTTTTTTTGGTAGACCATTTTTTTACCCAAGGGGCTCCTGTCGGAGATGGCGGGCCATTGGTCGATCGTATCCCTCTTCGGGGAAATGATAAAATTATTTTTGCAGATGTTACCTATGAACCCAAAACAATATATGTAGATAAATTGGCGCAGCAATTGAAAGATGAGTTTGGAACAGTAAGTGGTATTATCGGTATTGGTGGTGGTTCTGCGATGGATTTAGCAAAAGCTGTTTCATTGATGATGACCAACTCCGGTTCTTCCGCCGATTACCAGGGTTGGGACTTAGTAAAAAAGCCCGGTGTATATAAAGCGGGAATTCCAACACTCAGCGGAACAGGTGCAGAAGTTTCAAGAACAACAGTGCTAACCGGGCCAACAAAAAAGTTGGGAATGAATTCTGACTTCACCCCTTTTGACCAGATAGTACTTGACCCGGAACTAACAGCAGATGCTCCCGCAAACCAACGTTTCTATACCGGTATGGATTGTTATATCCATTGTATTGAAAGCCTGGAAGGAACTTACCTGAATGAGTTCAGCAAAAGCTATGGCGAAAAAGCATTGCAGCTATGCCGTGATGTATTCGTCAATAAAAATAGCTGGGATGCAGAATGTGATGACAAGTTGATGATGGCAAGCTATGCCGGTGGTATGAGTATTGCTTACTCACAAGTAGGAGTAGCACATGCAGTAAGTTATGGTCTTAGTTATTTGCTTGGTACCAAACACGGTATTGGTAATTGCATTGTAATGAATCATCTCGAAGAATATTATCCTGCTGGTGTAAAAGAATTCAAACACATGGTAGAGAAAAACAAGATTGAAATACCTGTTGGTATTTGCAGCGGATTAAGTGAAGATGATTTTGATAAGATGATAAACGTATCGCTTGGTATGAAACCCTTGTGGGAAAATGCACTGGGGAAAGACTGGGAAAAAATAATGACAAGAGAAAAACTACGGGCATTGTATGATAAGCTATAACAAAGCCTGCCACAAAAAGAATTGGTTTCAATTCTTTTCCTAACTTCCCTGTTATGAACCTGGAAAAGCTCCGCCCGGATAAATACCTGAAATACCTGAACCCCACCAGCCTGTTTGCCACCAAACGGACTAAAGAAATTCTTTCGGCTAACCCAACTGTAATCCCCCACCGGGAAGAAGCAGAAGCTGTTACCGTTTCTGTTTTTGATTACAACGCAGAATCCCTGGAAGAAAAAAAGCTGACCGCTGTTGGCGATTGTTTTATGTATAAAACAAGTGGCCGTACTACCTGGATAAATATTGACGGTCTCCGAAAAGCCGATGTAGATGCTGTGTGCACACACTTTGATATACACCCGTTAATTATTGAAGACATATTAAGTATTAACCAGCGACCAAAAATGGATGAAGCAGACAACAGTATTTTTTGTTTGCTCAATATGCTTTACTATAACGAACAAACACATTCCGTAGAACAGGAACAGATTAGTATAATTCTTGCAAAAGATGTTGTTATAAGTTTCCAGGAAGATGCACACCGGGATGTGTTTACCCCGCTGAGGGAAAAATTAAAAACCGCTCATAGCAAGATAAGGCAACGGCCCGCCGATTATCTCTGCTATTCATTACTCGACCTTATTGTAGATCACTATTTCAGTGTAATGGAAAAACTAAGCGACCGGATTGAAGAACTGGAAGAAGAAGTAACAAGAGCCAGTAACCCCAGGTCCCTTAGCCATATTACACAGTTACGTAAAGAGTTGATAGTATTGAAAAGAAATATTACGCCGGTAAGAGAGTTGGTTAATGGTTTTTTACGTACCGAAAGCGAATTGATTGAAGACCGTCATACTAAATATTATAAAGATGTTTACGATCATATTGTTCAGGCAATTGATCTTTCCGATAACTATCGTGATGTAATGGTGAGTTTACACGACCTGCATATCAACAACGTAAACATGAAGATGAACGAAGTGATGAAGGTGATGGCAATTGTTACCTGCCTGCTGGCCCCACCTACTGTTATTGGTGGTGTTTTTGGTATGAATTTTAGCAAAATCCCGTTCGCTGATCACAATCTTGGCTTTCTTGTTACCGTAGGTGTAATGCTTATAATACCTGCTATTATGCTGTATCTTTTTAAACGCCGGGGCTGGTTCTGAGTTTTATTTCTTTTTAAAGACGGGGACAGTACTACACGGTTCGCCATACATAATACTTTTGGCAACAGGTCTTAACAGTTTTGTTATTTCCATATACACATAGTCAGCAATCGGCGTTTCACCGCAACCCTTTATTACTACTCTTTGATCAGCATAATCGTTTACATTAATCGTTGAAAGGTTTTTAAGAAACAGGTGCTTGTGTAAATCCTTTTCATCGCCCATTACTATTTCTTTGGCTACCGGCTGCAGGTAAGTGACTACCAGCATCCACGCCCAAACAGGTATGATGGCATCGGCAGAACAAGTAAGGGCAATGTTTTTATTGCTGAATGCTGACCAATCAAGACTTTTTAATGCTTCCCGGAAATCTTTTTCTTTTAAAATCATTCCCATAAACAAATAATCCTTCATATCAAACACAGCTGTTTCACCCTTTGGATACCATCTTTCCAAATCCAGGGTGATTAATCCGCTTTCTGCTACTTTATTTACAAGGGATTCACTCATCTATGAAGTCATTGTTTGTACTGTAAAAATAACAAATAAGAAAAAGCTTTGTTTGCGACATCCGCAAAACAAAGCCCCTCTTGTTTTCCTTCGATAAGGTCTCCAAAGGAGTCCTATGGACAGGATGACAAGAGGGGCGCAGTTGGTTTTGGTGCTTTTCCTGTTAAACAGGACCAGCTAAATAT
>JANMFO010000115.1:0-21733 GCA_031374245.1 Chitinophagaceae bacterium
TTTACTTAAATCAAAATTGAAATAGCTGTTTAAAATAATACCGTTATTATACTGAAAAACATTGCGGTTATTTACTTCCCTTCCCAGCTGTACAATTTGCTGTAAAAAACCAGCTTCTACCCTGAACTTTTTATTAAAGCGGTAACCCAGGAGGATACCCAACCGGTTTTGGTCAAATACATTTTCATTTACATTTTTTCCAAAGCCAATAAATATTTCATCATAAATGGCTGCATAAGCTGTTTTATCTTCTATCTTCTTTTTACCAATTGCCATTTGCATACGGTTCATATACCTGAGCCGGTTTAAAAACAAAAAGTCATCGGGTTTACTTAATGCCACATTAGTATACCGGCCTATCCATCTTTGTTCCAGCATAAACCGGTGGCTCATTTCTACCCTGTTTACATTATCTGTAATAGTTGCCATCTGAAAAGCCCTGTGTTCGGGAAATCTTTTTCCGGCTGCCTGTAATGGAATATCTCCATAAGAAAAAGTTTCAATCCAGGCATAACCTGCCCGAAAAGTAAGTTTATTGTTGACCTGGTAATTAACCCCGGTTCTGAACAAACTTTGTTGCCAGTCTTTTACAAAATTTTCCCTTCGCCACTGGTATTCGAGGTGGCCGCTCCATTTTGAAGAAAATTTAATGGTAGTAAAATTATTAAACCAGCCAATGGTATTTTTATCGGTTATCCTTGTATTTTGAGCAGTCAAATTCTTAACTGCAAAATGAAGAACTACCACAATCAACAGTATTTTTTTTAGCATACTTAATAATTATAAATTATAAAAAAACCAGCCTAAACGAATCCATTTAAGCTGGAGCAGGTAACCAAGCTAAAACCTGCCTATTTTAGTTTTTCATTTCCGGTAAATTAGTAAGTGTTTCCCGTAAAAATTCCACTTTACCGGAGTGCAGGTTGTACACTGCACCAACAATCAATATTTCACCACTTTGATATTTTTTTGCCAATACAGGATCCAGGTCCCTTAGTTCATTCACCTGTTCTATTACATTTTGGCGTATTGCATTTTCCAACCTGTCACCAGCCATGTATTTACTTTTTTCTGCTGCTGGTTTAATGGCATTAATGAGTGTAACTATATGCCCCGGTGGATTATCAGGCCGTTTTACAGCAGCATCCACAGCCCCGCATTTTTGGTGGCCCAACACCACAATCAATTTTGAACCCAGCGCCAGTGATGCAAATTCAATACTGCCGTAAGATGCCTGTGCCATTACCTGCCCTGCTGTACGAACAATAAATAAATCGCCTACACCCTGATCAAAAATAATCTCATTAGGTACACGGCTATCACTGCAACCTACTATAATTGCAAAAGGTTTTTGACCCCCTTCTGTACCATGCAGTGCAAGACTATCTTGTCGGGGCCTTAGGCTTTTTCCTTCTGTAAACCGTTTGTTGCCGCCCATTAATTTTTTAAGCCCAACTCTTGGGTTAGCATAAGCAGAGTCCCTGTCTTCAATGTAATACTCTGCACGCCATTTTGCAGAGTCTATTGCAACCGGGGTTGGGTTTATTTTTTGTGTACCTTTTTTCTTTTGTGCCATACCTGTAGTTGAAAGGCAGGTAAGTATTGTTATCATTACAAGAATGTGTTTCATGATTTTATTTTTTATTTTGTTTGATCATTATTGATTAAAAAAGGTGTTTTCCCATCTGTGATAACCATTTTGGTATTTGGAGATTTAGATAATTGAATAAAAGCCTCAATACTTCTGATTTTAATAATCTCGGGTGTTAATCCTTCGGCTATTATTTTTTGAGCATCTCTTGTACCTTTTGCCTCTATGATAATTCTTTCCACCTCTAACTTTTGCTGTTGCAAAACAAATTCCATTCTCATAGCATCCTGTTCGGCTTGTAATTTTCTTTCTATCGAACCTGCTAGTCCTTCAGGTAATTGAATACTTTTCATTAAAACAGATTCTATTACTATGCCCTGAGTATTCAGGGTTTCGCCCATCTTACTTTTGATTGATACTTCAATATCGGCCCGCATGCCTGAATGCATATCTTTTGCAAAAAACTTGGAACAAACATCAGCAGAAGCCGACCTGAAAACATTGGCTATAATAGTTTCATAATTTAGGCCAAAAGTCCTTATTACAGATGGCACTTTGTCTTTATTAAGCCGGTACAAAATTGATATTTGGGAAGTAATACTTAACCCTTCTTTACTTGGCAAGCTTAAAGACAACTCCAGGTTATTGGTTTGAATAGATGTTTTTACAACCTTGCTCGTAAATGGGTTATAAAATACGGAACCCTGCGTTGTAATCTCATCGGAAAGCTTACCCATTTTTTGTTTTACTCCAACCTGACCGGGGCGGATAATGGCACAACTGCTTAAGAGTAATGCTGAAATAGGAATCATAAAATAAATAAGTAGCTTGTTTTTTCTTGCGGCAATTCCTTTTTTCTGTCTTATAATTCTTACCGAGTAAAACCGGGGGAACATAGTTTCTAAGAATGATTTTTGTAGTTTTTTCATTATTTTATATTTTATTTGTTTATAATAGTTTTACATGCAAATGTAATAGTATTACTATTAATAATCAAAGTAAAATAGTTTTTTTTCATTTTATTTTTTACTTTCATTAAAATATCAGAAAATGAACATCGATTTCAATCCATCGTTGAATGACAGACTTTTTTTAAAAAATCCCCAAAGCACAGAATTGGGGAAAAAGATAATTAAGGAAGCCATCAGCCTTATTTCATCAATTGGATACGAACAATTTACTTTTAAAAAACTCGCTATTGAAATTGAAACTACCGAGGCAACTATTTACCGCTATTTTGTAAACAAACATAAACTGCTTATATACCTGGTAAACTGGTACTGGAATTACCTGGAATTCCAGATGATTCTTCAATTGAGTACAATTACCGACCCCGCTGATAAAATTAAAAAGGTTATTGACATCCTTGTGTGGGAAGATAATTTAGAAATAGATTTTGGAGCTTTTGACCATCAGGCCTTATATTTTATAACGATTGCCGAGGGCAATAAAACCTATTTATCAAAAGATGTTGATGAAAACAATAAGGATATGCTTTACAAACCATTTAAAGATTTGTCAGGCAGGATAGCGGGAATTTTCTCAGAATACAATCCCCGGTATAAATATCCTAACACCCTTGCCAGTTCTGTAATTGAACTGTCACATTTACAATACTTTTTCATGCACCACTTACCACGGCTAAGTGATTTTGCTAAAAAGAAAAGGCCCAAAGATATTGAAGCCTTTTTAGAAGATCTGATATTTAAAACACTATCGTAGGAAGTCCGTATTTTTTTTCATAAATGCCTATTATAAATCAGGCGCATCAGTATCAATGATATGCTGCCTTTTTTTTATTCTTGTTTTTTCTATTTGCCTTTTTACTGCCCCGGCTGATTGAGTTATTGCTTCTTCAAAGGTTTTGCTCTTGGCAGTTGCTATCAGGTCATTACCGGGAATAATCAATCGAATCCTGCAGTTTTTATTCTCTTTAGCAGACGAATTGTCAAGGCTTAGACACACTTCACTACTAATAACCTCTTTGTACAAATGAAACAACTTTCCTACCTCTTTATATACAAAAAATTCAAGCACCTGATTGGGTGCCAGCCCCGGCGCTTGAATAGTTATTTTCATTTCTTAAATTATTCCTACCAGCGTAGTTTACATGAAGCAACTTGTCTCCGTTTTATTTAACAATCGATACATCATCATAAAAATGAACCATCCCTGTTGTTATATCATGTGTACCGCCGGCAATACCAATGGCACCACTTTCAATCATTTCTTTTAAAATAGGGCTTCGTTCCATAATTGCATGTACCGTTCTTTTCACATTTATGGTGGATACTTTTTCTACAAATTCATTGTTGCCGGAGCTGCGGTTTGCTGTTTCTGTTTTTTCATCATAAACAGCAGGCTGTATTTTACTTAATAAAGCAGTAAGATTTCCCATTTCCACATGGTCGCAGGCACCTTTTACCGCACCGCATTTAGTGTGGCCTAATACTACAATTATTTTAGCACCGGCAACTTTGCAACCAAACTCCATACTGCCTAAAATATCTTCGTTAATGATATTGCCTGCAATACGAACACTGAAAACATCTCCCAGTCCCTGGTCAAATATTAACTCAGCAGAAGTTCTGGAATCGATACAACTAAGTATCACTGCAAAGGGGTGTTGCCCATCGGATGTTTCATTTGCCTGTTGCAACAGGTTACGGTTTGCTTTCAGGTTATTTACAAACCGGTCATTCCCTTTTTTTAAAATATCCATGGCCATAGCAGGCGTTATGGCGTTCTGCATTTCTTTCGTTAATGTTTTCATTTTATTCTTTTTTTTTATTTAAAAATTAATAGTTTAAGCTGGTTCAATGAAGTTGATGGTCTCAACAGTTATATTCTTACGTTTTGCGTTAATTCTGTAATTTGTAATAATTTCTAATACATCATGTGCTATTGATTTTGATTTGGTGCAATCAATAATTACTTTTGAATTTGCAGGAATTTCTTCTAATTCTTTAATTACACTTGCTTTATTAAAGAAAGAAACTTCTTCTGCCAGTACAAGATGATGCACTTCTTGTCCTTCTTCTGTTGTAACCGTTTCTTTCATATAATGAGAATTACGATAGCTATGACGGAGTGTGTAAAAAATACCGAACAGGATACCGATGGTAATTCCTTTTAATAAATCAGTGGCTATTATACCAACAACTGTAGCCATAAAAGGAATAAATTGTTCCCAACCCAGTTTATACATCTGTTTAAATAGGACAGGCTTGGCCAATTTATAACCTACCATTAATAAAATGGCAGCTAAACTTGCCAGTGGAATCATATTCATCAGGCTTGCAATGGTAATAGCACTGATTAATAAAAATACTCCATGAAGTATGGCTGACAGTTTTGTTTTACCGCCAAAAGAAATATTAGCAGTACTTCTTACAATTACCTGTGTTACCGGAAGGCCACCAATCATACCCGAAACAATATTACCTAAACCTTGTGCCTTTAATTCACGGTTGGTTGGTGTAACTCTTTTATCCGGGTCCATTTTATCGGTCGCTTCAACACATAGTAATGTTTCCAGGCTGGCAACAATGGCTAATACAATAGCCACTTTCCAGACTTCGAAATTTGTAATAGCAGTAAAATCAGGAAACGTAAACTGGCTGAAAAATTCCGATAAACTATGTGCCACCGGAAGCCTTACTACCTGGTCTTCTGCTAAGCTGAAATTTAATGTTCCGGCCTTAAACAAATAATTCATTACAATACCGAGTACTACTACTACAATCGGCCCTTGTATAAGCTGAAATATTTTATGTTTTTTGATTAATACCTTATCCCATAATATCAAAATGGCCAATGAAATTGCCGCTATCAATACAGCTCCCGGAGTTACAAAATCTAATGCTTTTGTAATTTCAGAAAACGTATTCTGACCGTCCGCCTGTAAAAAAGCATCATCTCCTTCCGTATCTTTATCCCAGCCCAGGGCATGGGGAATTTGTTTTAAAATAATTAAAAGCCCAATCCCTGTAAGCATTCCTTTAATTACTGAGGAAGGAAAGAAGTAGGCAATAAAACCTGCTTTGGCAAATCCCATAATAAGCTGTAAAAACCCGGCCAGTACAACCGCTAATAAAAAGGCTGGCCATGAACCAATTGCGGCGATGGAGGTTAATACTATTACAGCCAACCCTGCAGCAGGGCCACTCACTCCAAGTGGGGAGCCGCTTGCAATACCAACAACAATACCACCTATAATTCCTGCAATGATGCCGGAAAACAAAGGAGCTCCCGACGCTAAAGCAATACCCAGGCACAAAGGAACGGCTACAAAAAATACGACGATACTCGCCGGCAGGTCACTCTTAAACTCTTTAAATATGTTACTATTCTTCATAAACTTCACTTTTGAATTATTGAACGAAGATAGTATTACTATCATTAGAGATATATTCACTATGTCATATGATTGTAATATTTTTAATGCCGCAGTATAACCGGTCTCAATATTTTACTTTTGTCCTGCTCAAACAACGGCAAATCAATTCTACAGCATGGAGCTACAGTTACAGATAAAAATGAATGAAAAATTGTTTCTCCGAAATCCGGAACAATCGGAGTTGGGAAAAAAAATAATTTTACATGGTATTCAGTTAATTAATAAAAACGGATTTGAAGCATTTACGTTTAAAAAACTGGCTCAGGATATTGGTACAACCGAAGCAGGTATTTACCGGTACTTTGAAAACAAACACCGCTTACTGATTTATATTTCTGCCTGGTATTGGAGCTGGCTCGAATACCGGGTAGCGGTTCATACCAACAATATTAAAGACCCTGTTTTGAAGCTTAAAAAAGTAATTAAGTTATTAGCAACCGCAGTAGAAGATGATAACAGAACAAGCTATGTTGATGAAAGCATTCTACACCAGATTATCATTACAGAAGGTTCAAAAACTTATTTAACTAAAAAAGTATCTGAAGATAATAAAGACCACCTGTTTCAGCCCTACAAAAACCTATGTGCAAAAATTGGTAGTATCATACTGGAGTGTAACCCCAAATACAAATACCCAAAATCTTTATCAAGTACCATTATTGAAATGGCGCACTTCCAGAATTTTTTTATGAATTATCTTCCATCCCTTACAGATTTTGGAAAAAATAAAGACGAACGAAAAATTGTTTTATTTCTGGAAAATTTGGTATTCAGCAGTATAAAGAAGTAATCTTGCTGGGTAATTATCCTAAACATTAAATCTGATCTTTCAGAGATAGGCAAAACTATCGTACTATAGTTTATATTTGAAATACAATTCATTATAATGAAATCGTACGAAAAACTCCTGGAAGAAAACAAACAATGGGCAAATCGAAAATTGAAGGATGATCCCGAATTCTTTGATCGTTTATTGCATTTACAAACCCCTGAATTTTTATGGATTGGCTGCAGCGACAGCCGGGTCCCTGCCAATGAAATAACCGGAACTCAGCCGGGTGAAATATTTGTTCACCGTAACGTGGCTAACTTGGTTATCAATACAGATGTGAATGTGCTGAGTGTGCTGGATTTTGCTGTAAATCAGCTAAAAATAAAACATGTAATTATTTGTGGCCATTATGGTTGCGGTGGTATCAAAGCTGCTACTACTAAAACAGATTTCAAACCAGTACTGAATATGTGGCTGCGCAATATAAAAGATGTATATCGTCTGCATAGGGACGAATTAGATGGAATAAAAGATGAAGAAAAAAGGTGCAACCGGTTAACCGAATTAAATGTACATGAACAGATTTTGAACCTTGCCAAAACATCCATCATTCAACGGGCCTGGAAGGAAGAACAACGTCCGGATCTTCACGGATGGGTTTATGGATTAAACGATGGCCTCATCAAACCTGTTTTTGAAATGAAAGCCGGCACTCCTATTGATCCTTTGTATGAATATAATGACCTATAACTTTTTTACCCTGTAATGTAATGCTGCAAAATAAAGGCACCTGCTCCCGCCAGGTAACCAAGCAATGCCAGCCAGCCTATCTTTTTCATATACCAGAAGAATTCTATTTTTTCCAAACCCATAGCAGCCACACCCGCAGCAGAACCAATAATTAAACAACTACCCCCTGTACCGGCACAATACGCCAGAAACTCCCAGAAGAAATGACCAGTAGGGTATTGATCTAACCCATACATACCTTGGACTGCTGCCACCAACGGCACATTATCTACTATTGCCGACAGCAGTCCAATAGAAAGTGTAATAATTTTAATGTTGCCAATATAATCATTCATGGCTGTGGCAAGATTGGTAAGCACACCCGTTGCCTGCAATGCAGCAATACTTAGTAAAATACCGAGGAAAAATAAAATACTGGGAGTATCTATTTTTCTCAATGCATGGTTGACAGATAAATGGCCTCTTTCTGCAGCGTCTTTTTCGCTATGAATCATTTCAGTTATTACCCACATTACTCCAAGCCCCAACAAAACACCCATATAAGGTGGAAGGTGAGTAACCGTTTTAAATACGGGAACAAAGAGAAGACTTCCAACACCTACCCAGAATACGGTATTCCTTTCCCTTTGGGTATTGGTAAATTCCGTTTTTCCTTCTGCTTCTTCAATTCTTTCTGCATTTCCTTTTACCTGCCTGCTAATAATAAAGGCGGGCACCAAAAAACAAACGAGGCTGGGTAAAATAGTTTGTATTATTATGCTGCCAGCAGTAATCTGTCCTCCTATCCAAAGCATCGTTGTCGTTACATCACCAATAGGGCTCCATGCACCCCCTGCGTTAGCAGAAATAATAACCAACCCTGCAAATAATAACCTGTCTTTTTTATCAGGAATTATTATCCGTAACAACGACACCAATACAATGGTTGTGGTAAGGTTATCCAATATTGCTGAAAGAAAAAAAGTGATAAACCCAATTATCCAGACTAATTTTTTTTTGCTGGTAGTATTTATGCGGCTGGTAATTATTTCAAATCCGTCATGGGCATCTATCAGCTCTACAATCGTCATAGCCCCCATCAGAAAAAATAAAATACCGGCTACCTCACCCAAGTTTTCTGTAAGAAGATGAGCTGGAGAATGTTTATCCTCAGCATACAATGCAAATACCGTCCAGCAAAGTACGCCGGTAATAAGTGCTGTGGCAGCTTTATTTACTTTCAGCGAATGCTCCAGTGCAATAGCTGCATAGCCAATAATAAAAATGATTGTAATAATAGTAACCATAAGCTATAAAAATACAGAAATAACCAGCAGGGAAAGTCAGTGCAATAATTTTAAGCTTTTAATGTAGGTTTGTACCATGTCAATCGAAGTAAAAAACCTGCTGAAGGAATACGGCGAACAAAAAGCTGTGAATAATATTTCTTTTAAAGTTGATAAAGGAGAGATTGTTGGTTTCCTCGGCCCGAATGGTGCCGGCAAATCAACTACCATGAAAATCATCACCGGTTATCTGCAACAAACCGGTGGCGAAGCATTCGTTTGTGGCATTAACGTGGCAGAGCAACCATTAGAAACAAAAAAGAAGATTGGCTATTTACCGGAATTGAATGCATTATATTATGATATGTATGTGAGGGAATATTTAGGATTTGTAGCTGAAGTGCATAAAGTAGAAAACCCCAAAGCAAAAATTGAAAGTGTAATTGATTTAACCGGATTAAAAATTGAAAGCAAAAAGAAAATCGGACAACTATCAAAAGGATACAAACAAAGAGTTGGTTTAGCCGCTGCTCTTATACACGATCCTGAAGTTTTAATATTAGATGAACCCACTACCGGCCTCGACCCGAACCAGATCGTGGAAATAAGAGAAGTGATAAAAAAGCAAGGACTAAATAAAACTGTACTATTCTCGTCTCATATTTTACAGGAAGTAGAAGCTATCTGCGACCGGGTTATTATTATCAATAAAGGAGAATTAGTAGCAGATGATAAACTAAGCAATCTGCAAAAAGGGAATAAAGACAATCATGTGGTGATTGTACAGTTCAAGGAAACAATTGACAAAAGCGTTTTAGAAAAAATAAAAGAGGTCTCAAAAGTAGAAGAACCTCAAACATCTCACTTCAAACTTCAAACCTCGAATCCGGATGTGGTAAGAAAACAACTATTAGAAATCGCTTTGCAGCAAAACCTGAATATAGTTTCACTGCAAAGCGAAAGCCAGAGCTTAGAACATATTTTCAAAAGCCTGACGAATTAAAACCCTTTTTTGTCAGCAGGCTTATCAGTTGTTTTTCCTTTTTCAAAATCGCCGCTGTATACCATTACCAACTTAGATTTATCAAAGTATTTTCGGAGTGCTGCATTTACGGCCTCCGTTGTCAGCGATTTTACTTTGGCTTCAAAATCAGTAAAATAATTTAACTCTTTATCATCCCGCATATAAAACCGAATAAGCCCTGCGATGGTACCATTATCACCTAATAGGTTTCGGTTTCCCTCCAGCCAACTGCTTTTTGATTTTTCTAATTCATCTTTTGTAAAACCGCCCTGCATAGCTTTGTCCACTTCCTGGTGAAGCGCAGAATCCAAACGACCTTTATATGATGGATTGAACATCGCATACACACCCCAGTTGGTCACATCATCTTTATAGTTAGTGTTCATGTAAGAACCGGCTCCATAGCTCATGCCTTCATTTTCCCGTAAGCGTTGCGGAATTCTTGAACTTAGAAATGCACCGCCACCCAGCAACTCATTCGCCATAAAGATGGCCGGATAGTCAGCATGCTTTTCCGAAATGTTGATATTGATACCACCCAACAGCATGGCATTTGTTTTGTCAGGAGTATTAACTGTTTCAGTAATGCCTTTTACATTAAAATGGCGCTGGGCTATCCGGGCAAAAGACGATTTACTTTTCCAACCTCCAAATGTTTTTTGTAAAAAAGAAGTGATCGCATTTTTATCTAATTCCCCCACAAATGATGAAAGCGAATTATTGGCTCCATAAAAATCAGCATAGAATTTTTTCAGGTCATCTAATTTTACGTTGGCCAAATCTTCCAGGTCTTCGTCTGATGAAGAAGCATACAGCGGGTGGCCTTTAGGGTAGTTGGTGGTGAGCTTCGACAGTTTTTCGCCAGCTATATATTGCGGATCGTTTTTGTTCGCTTCTATACCTGCTTTGTTTTCCAATTTTAATTTTTCAAATTCTGCTTCATCAAACTTTGGATTTTTCAGCAGGTCTTCCAGCAGGGCCAGCGCAGCAGGCAAGTTAGCTTTATCGGTGCTGATTGTAATACCCAGCCCGTTCGGTGCGCCGGAAAAAGAGATATTAGTTTTTATCTTATCCAATTCATCGCTGATTTGCTTTTTAGAACGGTTAGTGGTACCTGTTTTCAGCATCTCTGCCAGCAATGCCCCCGTTTCTGTTTTATTCATCAGGTTGTTTTCATCCCCAAACCGAAGGGAGATGCTTGCATTAATCTTATCCCCTTTGGTTGGTTTTTGCAGCAATGCGTATCTGCCACCGTTTGCTAATTTTCCGTACTCTGTATTTTTTTGGATGTTAGCGATGCTGTTTTCAAAATTTTCTTTTTGCGCAGCGGCTACTTTGCCTTTATAGCCATTGAGTAACTTAGCCACATCAGGAGTTTCACTCACCACTGTTCTGTCCGGCTTTGCATCAGGGATAAAAACTCCCACGGTGCGGTTTGATGGTTTATAATATTTTTTGGCAACCGATTTCAAATCATCCACGGTAAGCTTTTCCATTCTGTCCCGGTTAAGGAACCACAACCTCCAATCGCCGGCGCCAATATATTCAGTTAAGGCAATGGCAAAGTCAGTTGTTATATTCATGGCATCTTCTATTCCTTTCAGGCGGTTGTTTTTAGCACGGGTCAAGTCTTCTTCTGTAATATTCATGCTGCCAATTTCATTTACGGATTGCAGCAGAGCCGTTTTGGCACTGTCCATACTTTTATCTTTCGATACCTCTCCAAAAATGTAAGTAAACCCGGGGTCATGTAAGGTAAAAGAAAATGACCCGATGCTGGTAGCCAACTTTGTATCCACTAATTTTTTATACAACACACCAGAGGGGTTGTTGGTTAGCACTTCCAGCAACGCATCATTGGCTGCATAATCTTTATCTGCAAGCGATGGGGTGTGGTAGCCAAGACTCAGGTATTGAATATCGCCGGTGCGACTCAACAACACATTTCTCTCTCCATCTTGCGGCGGTTCCACTGTGTAAGTAGGCAACAATTTTCTCGTTGGTTTGGGTATTGGTTCAAAATATTGTTTCGCATACTGCAAAGCTTTCTTTTCATCAAACTTGCCAGCGATAATCAACACCGCATTATCCGGCTGGTAATATTTTTTGTAAAACACCTTCAGATTTTCAGCTCTCACCCTTTCTATATCTTCTTTGCTGCCAATGGTGGATTTACCATAGTTGTGCCAGAGATACATGGACGAAATAACCCTTTCCATGAGAACACTCCATTGGTTGTTCTCCCCAATTTCAAATTCATTGCGAACCACACTGAATTCTTTCTTTAATTCTTCTGGTAATATTTTAGAATTTACCATCCTGTCTGCTTCCATGTCTATCGCCCAGCGAAGATTTTCATCTGAAGCAGAAAGAATTTCATAATAATTGGTACGATCATACCAGGTGGTTCCGTTGGCTTGTGCACCTTTATCAGCAATTGCTTTTTTTATGTCTACAAATTTTTTACACTGCTTAAACAACATATGCTCCAGCAGGTGGGCCATGCCGGTTTCTCCAAGCCCTTCGTGGCGGCTGCCTACTTTATAAACAATATTAACAGCAATATTGGTTTGCGATTCATCCGGCATCAGTAATATTCGAAGGCCGTTGTTTAGTTCATACTCTTTAATGCCTTCTACAGTAGTTATAAGTTTAGGGGCCGTTTGTGCCCGTGATTGTTTTGCAGTAAGCAATAACAAACAAAAAGTGACGAGGATAAGTCGCATGGTTAAAAGGTTTTTTTAAAGGTAAGGATATTCTTTAAGTCAAATCAAACGGTTGTTAGGTAAAATTGATATGGCTTTTTGCCGCAAGGAATGAAAGCCGTTTCTTTGCAATACGGAACCAAAGTACTGAAAGATGTATTTCGTTATTAAAGATGCACTAAGGTGACTGTAAATGAAATCTACGCTTACTACCATATTCATAATATGTTGTTTGTTACTGATTATCTGGGGGGCTTATGGATATGCAAAAGGAAGAATTAATTTACGACGTCAATCATATCTTACAGAACTACCCAAAGGCGTCTTTACCGTTGAAGAAGCAGAAAAAAAGATAAAAGATTCTGTACTTAATTCAACTATCTTATTGCTAGCCGGTGGTTTAGGAATTTTTATCGTGATATATAATTCTAATAGACCAGGAAAGAAAAAGATTGCACACAATTATAAATTTTAAATACTAAACCAACTCATGAGTTACATTTCCGAAATCTTCGCCAGACAAATTTTAGATTCAAGGGGTAATCCTACTGTAGAGGTAGATGTGATAACAGATGAAGGTGCCATTGGCCGTGCTGCTGTACCAAGTGGTGCCAGCACCGGCATACACGAAGCTGTGGAACTAAGAGATGGCGACAAGAAAAAATATGTAGGTAAAGGTGTACTGAAAGCAGTAGCCAATGTAAATAAATTCATTGCTCCGGCATTGCTGGGTAATGATGTGGCCGACCAAACGGGCATTGATGAAATGATGATTGCTTTGGACGGTACAGCTAACAAAGGAAAGCTGGGAGCTAATGCAATTCTTGCGGTAAGTATGGCCGTGGCAAAAGCTGCTGCTGAAGAAGCCTCATTACCACTCTTTCGCTACGTAGGTGGAACTAATGCAAAGACATTGCCTATCCCAATGATGAACATTCTGAATGGCGGTGCCCATGCTGATAATAAAATAGATTTCCAGGAATTTATGATCATGCCCATTGGCGCACCTACTTTCAGTGAAGGTTTGCGTTGGGGCGTTGAAATTTTTCATACCCTGAAATCGGTATTAAAGAAAAAAGGCTTCAGCACCAATGTGGGTGATGAAGGTGGTTTTGCTCCCAACATTCAAAGCAATGAGGAAGCGATTGATACCGTAATGGAAGCGATACAGGCATCGGGCTACAAAGCAGGTTCGCAGATAGTAATAGCGATGGATGCAGCCAACAGTGAACTGTGGGATGCGAAGAAGAAAAAATATGTATTTCATAAAAGTGATGGAAAAGAACTAAGCAGCGACCAGTTGGTTAAGTTCTGGGAAAAGTGGGTAAAGCAATATCCTATCGTTTCTATTGAAGATGGTATGGCCGAAGATGATTGGGCTGGCTGGGCTGCTTTAACACAAGCAGTTGGTAAAAAATGCCAGTTGGTCGGTGATGATTTATTTGTAACCAACGTAACAAGATTGCAGCAGGGTATTGATAAAAACATTGCCAATGGCCTGTTAGTAAAAGTTAACCAGATAGGTACGTTGACAGAAACTATCAATGCAGTAACAATGGCGCAACATGCCGGGTACAATACCATCATGAGCCATAGAAGTGGTGAAACAGAAGATACCACTATCGCTGATTTGGCTGTGGCGTTGAATTGCGGACAAATAAAAACAGGTTCTGCATCCAGAACAGACCGTATTGCGAAATACAATCAGTTGATCAGAATTGAAGAATTATTAGGCAGCTCAGCTGTATATCCGAAAGGAAAGATTAAATTTGGCAAGTAAACGTTGACCGAATTCCGATGACCTTTGTTCGTCATTGCTGACGGTCAATGGTCATCGGTTAATAAATATCCAACTATGAGATTACTGAATCATATCCCCGCTTTTCTTAAAAACAAGTATTTTATTGCCCTCTCCTTATTCGCCGTTATCATGCTTTTTTTGGATAAGAATGATGTCTTCACTCAATTGGGCCGTAATAAGGAGTTGAAAGAATTACGGCAAAGCAAGCGGCACTATACCACCCAGATAGCTACAGAACAGAAAGAATTACAGGCACTTAAGACCAACCCCGCCACCCTGGAAAAATATGCCCGTGAAAAATACCTGATGAAACGGGACAACGAAGAACTCTTCATCATATCGGAAAAGCCCGATAACGCAAAGAATTAGTGTACCCGGCACAATAAGCCAAACCAGCCCCCGTTAATATAGCGGACGCATTTAAATTTCGACCTCACAGGACACATTTTATTAGGACATTTAACTGGTTTGACTCATGACAAATTTTACTCCTGAGGATCTTTTATTGTATTTATACAATGAAAGCCCCTCGCAAAAGACCGCTGCCATCGAAAAAGCATTAGAAAAGGATTGGACACTTCGTGAAAAATTAGCCGTTCTCAAAGCATCAATGGAAAGGCTGGACAAAATCACAGAAGCACCCCGCACAGAAGTAGTACTTAACGTACTTAATTATGCAAGGGAACATTCTACAGAAGCCGTTTAATCATTTCTTATTCTTTTAAAAGTATTTAGCATCCGTCAATGGCGGATGCTTTTTTATTTGCTTTTCAGTGCATCGTTGCAAACGATGCACAACACTTCATCTTCTTTTTATTTATTCAACATTCACCGAACAACCGGGACAACTGGTCATTATAATGTTACTGGCTTTTTAAACTGATTGAAATACACATTATAGTAATACTGGTGCTTTGATATAAAAAGATATCTTCCAGTCTTTAAATGCATCGTATAAGAATAAGGATGATTATTTATTGTAAGCAAAATTTTTAAGGATTTATCACCTAATGGCATATTTTTTTTTGAGACTGTTGAGTCACCTCTATAATAAAATATAGAATCGTTGGCAATTTTTACATAAATGTCAGTAAGGTCATTATACTCTTTTTTACTATTAACTACCGCATCTTTTAAAACCTGAACCGTATCTACCATTAAACTCACTGTATCGTTTGTATATCCGGATGTCAAATAAATATAAGCAGTGCCTTTTTCATTATTACAATACTTAGGGATAATAAAACCACAAAATAAAATGCTTAAAGAAAATAATATCACTATTCTCATTTTTGTTGCCTTTTGTTTAATTGCACAGATTTAAAATAATTATAGATTTTTAAAACTTGGTATACTTGAATTGTTTCGCCGTTGCAGCTCTTCCAAAAACTTTGAGCAGCCTTTGTTCGTTGTTGCGGGATGGCTTTTGTGGTGCTTGCAAAACACCAACAAACGAATTAAGAACACCCTCACTCCTGCACCAAATCAATCCCGGTAATGCTCCAGGAAAACGTCCTGAGTTTATCGAAGGATTGTCAATTCCTGTTTCCCAAAACAATGCCGGTGAATATTTATATCCTTCCGGCAATTTACACATTCTTGTTTTTACAACACTTGCTATTTTTTTCGAAACACCGGCAACAGTAAAAGAATGGTGGTAATGAAATACTGTGGGTATCCTGTTATGAGAAAATCACAGGGCCAGGTCTTTATCACTCACTATTCACCATTATCTTGCAGCATGACCCGCAAAGAACGCTACAATTTCATCATTGACTATTTCCAGCAACATGCACCTGAAGCAGAAACGGAATTGATTTATGATGACCCTTATGAGTTATTAGTTGCCGTTATTCTTTCTGCCCAATGCACCGATAAAAGGGTAAACATGACCACCCCTGCTATCTATAAAAAATATCCGGATGTGCAAGCACTCAGTAAAGCCAGTTTTGATGAATTGTTTCCTTTTATAAAAAGCATTTCTTACCCTAACAATAAAACAAAGCATTTAATTGGCATGGCCAATAAAGTGCTGACTTCTTTTAATGGCAAGATACCAATGACGGTGGATGAGTTGGTACAGTTACCCGGTGTAGGAAGAAAAACAGCAAACGTTATTACCTCTGTTATTGATCGGCAACCCAACATGGCGGTTGATACCCATGTGTTCAGAGTAAGTAAAAGAATAGGTTTGGTTCCGCAGACTGCTTCTACACCTTTGGCCGTAGAAAAAGAATTAATAAAAAATATTCCGGAGAGCCTTGTACACAAAGCTCATCACTGGCTTATCTTACATGGCCGCTATACCTGCCTTGCCAGAACTCCCAAATGTGAACAATGCGGTTTGCAGAATGTCTGCAGGTATTTTTCTCAAATAAAAAAATAATTTCAATAGCTATTCTCAGAGAAGTTAGTTTTTAAAAAAATGTATTCTCTATTCGTAAAATCCGCAGGAAAAATACATTTCTAAAAAGTAAAAACTTATCACCCCAATTTAAAGTTTAGCATAATACTTGCAACAATCTGGCGATTATTTATTCTATGAAACCACGCCAACTTGTGAAAAATACATTTCGCCTGATTTTTATAGCAAGTCATTTTATCTTTGCTACAGCACAGGCACAACTTCCTCCACAACAGTGGGCCAATAAATATGGTGGCGGTGATGTTGACATTCCCTTTTCTATAAAATACACTGCTGATGGCGGAACTATCGTTGCCGGTTATACCGATTCAAAAGGTGGTGATGTAAGTGTGCAGCCCAACCGTGAATACTGGGATCTGTGGGTAGTGAAACTGGATCGTTGCGGTATTATCCAATGGGAAAAATCATTTGGTGGCACTGCTTATGAAAGTGCAAGAGATGTGGTGCAAACTGCCGATGGCGGCTATATCATAGCCGGTGAAACAAATTCAACAGATGGTGGTGTGGTAGCTGGCTTTGGCGGCACAAAAGATATCTGGATATTAAAATTAAATGCCAGCGGTACCTTACAATGGCAAAAAAGATACGGTGGCTCCGGGCTTGATATTGCCAATCACATCCATTTGCTGGATGATGGTACTTTTCTATTAACTGCTTCGTCTTCTTCTAATGATGGTAACATTACCGGTAATCATGGAACTGCCGGCTATACCGATGGTGTTTTAATGAAATTGGATGGCAACGGAACCCTTCTCTGGAGCAAATGTTTTGGTGGTAGTAAAAATGAAGAACTACTGGATATTGAAGTAATCAACGGAAGAACTTATTTAGCTGGTTATGCCAATTCCACTGATGGTGATATTCCCCCGCAACAAAAGAACTATGATGTATGGCTGCTGGCATTAGATGCAAACGGCAATAAAATTTACAGCAAAGTATATGGTGGTTCACAAAATGATGTGGCTTATTCCATGACTAAGGGTGATGATGGTTCATTGACCCTGGCTGGTTATACAACCTCTAATGATGGTGATGTAAGCGGACCAAAAGGAAGCCAGGATTACTGGGTGATAAACATAAATCCTGCAAGTGGAAAACTAAACTGGCAAAAAGTATTGGGTGGCACAGATGCTGATTATGCTAATTCAGTAATCACAGATATAGATGGTGGTTATATCGTAGCAGGTATTTCGTATTCAAACAATGGTGATGTCAATAACCCACTAGGCGAAGGAGATTATTGGTTGGTGAAATTAAATACCACTGGTGCTGTTGTATGGAAACAAAATATCGGAGGTGGTGGTAATGATCATTTACGTTCTATCATTTATCAGCCAGCAGTAAAAGAATATTATCTCTGCGGTGATTCTGATTCTTATGGTGGTGATTTTAATGGCGGACAGGGAGAAACGGACTTTGGTATTATTAAACTGAAACAATTAGATACGCTTACAATAGATTCAACAGTTTGCAGTATCGCAGGTTTTATATCACCGTTAGATACATTGCGTGATGTATGTGGTAATGATTCTGCCATTGCAAAATATAATCCGGTTGCCCTCAGCAGTCCGTTTAGTCTTCTTAAAAAAAATGATACTATTTTTCTTGGGCAAACATTGCAATTGCCCAGCATTGGTAACGGAACCATTAACTGGAACGCAGACCCTACATTAAGTTGTACTAACTGTCCTAATCCGATTGCATCACCCACGATAACCACAAGATATACCGCTACCAATAATCTGGCGAATGATTGCCAGGTAAGTGATCAATTTACATTGGTGGTATTGGATGATGCGGTAGTAAAAATTCCAACCGGTTTTACTCCTAACGGAGACGGGAAAAATGATTGGTTTGGCCCTGTTGGTAAAGTGCCCAACGAATATTCTATCCAGATATTTAACCGCAATGGTGAAACAGTTTTTAAGAGCTCCTCCACCTATAGTAAATGGGATGGCAGGTATAAAGGAACTATACAACCAAACGGAGTTTTTATATACTGGATACAATACAAGGATATAAAGAATAAACTTTTTCAACAAAAAGGAACACTGGCATTGATACGATAACATTCACTCAGGTAAATTTTTATACTATGGACAGAAGAGAATTTTTAACCAAAGTAAGAAGAAAAACAAACCGCTACAGCCGCATTGAAGCTACCGGGTTGAATGCTTACTCAGGCAACTGGACCGTAAATGAAGTAGCACATCTGCTGAAACGTACCATGTTTGGTGCAAAAAAAGCAGACATTGATTATTTCCTTGGCCTTTCTCCTGATGCTGCGGTAAATGAACTGTTGAATAATATAACTGCTCCGAGTCCGCCGTTGCGGGATTATGGTTTAATCAAAGATGAGTTTGATGTACTGCATGATGATTTGGGTGTGGTACAGGGACAAACATGGATAAACGATTTGAACAGACTGAGTGACCCTATTGTTCTTGGTTCTATTAATAGTCTGCGCATTTCAAGCTTAGAAAAATGGTGGGCCGGTTTAATTATAAAACAGAACCGCAGCATAACAGAAAAAATGGTCATGTTCTGGCATCATCATTTTTCCGTACAGCAGGAAGAAGTAGGTAATGCTACTATGTTGTGGAGGTATCATAACCTTTTGCGAAGCAATGCACTTGGTAATGTAAAACAGTTAGCAAGAGATGTAACAATTGAACCGGCTATGCTGTTGCACCTGAATGGTTACTTAAATTCCAAACTGGCACCAGATGAAAACTATGCACGGGAAATGCAGGAATTATTTACCATCGGTAAAGGACCAGATTCATTATACACCGAAAACGATGTAATTGCGGCAGCAAGGGTGCTTACCGGATGGCGCATTAATAGCACTTCACTCGTTTCTTATCTTGATGCAAGTGCACATGATACTGGTAGTAAGCCATTCTCTTCTTTTTACAACAATACGTCTATCACAAGTAATGCTGAGTTGGAAGTAGACAACCTTGTAAATATGATTTTTAATACAACTGAAGCTGCCCGTTTTATTTGCCGTAAGTTGTATAAATGGTTTGTGTATTATCAAATTGATGACGAAACAGAAGCTAATGTGATTGCACCACTTGGTGAGCTATTGCGCAGCAGTAATTTTGAAATTAAACCCGTACTCTCAGCACTTTTAAAAAGCGAACATTTTTTCGACCCGTTAAGCCAGGCTTGTTATATCAAAACCCCTTACGATATTATTGCGGGGACGCTGCGGGAGTTTAATGTAGCCTTCCCCCCTTATACAGATTATTTAAATGGCTACCCATTATTTGATGCTGTTTATAACAAAGCAAGTCAGATGCAGCAAACCCTGTTTCAACCACCGGATGTTGCCGGTTGGCCGGCCTATTACCAGGAGCCCATGCATTATGAACTATGGGTAAACAGTAACTCATTACCTATACGGGCCAATTATACAGATGCGTTAATCGGTGACAATATGATTGATGTACGGGCATTTGCCAATTATTCATCTAACCCCGCCGATCCTAACCAATTGATAAATGATGTAACAGCCTTGTTGCTGCGTTACCCTTTATCAACCAGTTCAAAAACGTACACCAAGAACAGGTTCTTGCTAAATAATACAGGCAATGATACAGTATGGACAAATGCCTGGAACAGTAATAATGCAACAGTCATTAATGCATCGCTGAATGAACTGTTTAAGTTTATTATGAACCTGCCGGAATATCATTTATGCTGACCGATTAAACAACCTATGTAAAAAAAATACTATGGACAGAAGAAAATTTCTACATAATACAGTACCTGCGGCTGTTGCATTACCAGCTTTAGTAAATGGTTTTTCGTTTACAGCATTTGGCTCATCTCCGCATAATTCACTGGCCCGTTTATTTGGAACAGAAGCCACCAACGATCATGTGCTGGTGCTGATACAGATGGCAGGCGGTAATGATGGATTGAACATGGTGGTACCGCTTGATATGTACGCTAATTATTATAATGCAAGACCAAATGTAGCTATACAACAAAGCCGTGTATTACGTCTGGACGGAACTGATCGTTCCGGTTTGCATCCTGCCATGACGGATATGCAAAACATGTATAATGATGGTAAAGTAAATGTGGTGCAATCGGTAGGATATGAAAATCAGAATTTTTCCCACTTCCGTTCTACCGATATATGGATGAATGGTGATAGTTCTAACAACAGGGTTACAAGAGTGAAAACAGGTTGGATGGGCCGATACCTTGAAAATGAGTATCCCGGTTATCCTGATGCTTATCCCAATGCGGATATGCCTGATCCATTAGCCATACAAATAAGTAATACACCAACTGTAACAGTACAAGGTCCTATTTTCTCTATGGGTCTCTCTATTACTGATCCGGAAAATATTTATACGTTCGCTAATCCTTTTTCGGATTATCCGCTTAACTCGGCACCTGCTAATAAAGAATTACGTTTTCTAAGAGTCGTTGCAGAAAAAACAAAAATCTATTCTGACATTATCCGCAATGCCTACCGCAGAGCAGCTAATATGGCAGCGTATCCTGATAACAACCTGGCTCACCAGTTACAAATTGTTGCCCGTTTAATTAAAGGTGGATTAAAAACAAGAGTGTTTACCGTAACTGTCGGTGGCTTTGATACACATAAAAGACAGGTAAATGCAAGTGATACTTCCACCGGTAACCATGCCAGGCTGATGAAAGATTTATCAACTGCTATTAATGCCTTTCAAAAAGATATGGAACTGATGCAGCTGGAAGACAGGGTGCTGGGTATGACGTTTTCAGAATTCGGACGTCGGATAAAATCTAATGCCAGCTTAGGAACTGACCATGGTGCAGCTGCCCCATTAATACTATTTGGCAAGCATGTAAAAAAAGGTATTCTTGGTACCAGTCCTAATATCCCTTCCGATATACAGGTAGTAAATAACGTTCCTTTCCAATACGATTTCAGAAGTGTGTACGCTTCAGTATTAGAACAATGGTTCTGTGTAAAACAACCGTTGCTGAATGAAT
>JANMFO010000130.1:0-10423 GCA_031374245.1 Chitinophagaceae bacterium
GGTTGGCAAATCAATAACCAGTTTGTTATCACCAATTTTAATACATTGAATGATAAAGGTTCTTTCCTGCGACCAATTCTTGATATAAGTAAACAGCTAAAGCAGGTTGACAATTGGAGAGTTGGTTTCCGGTATGCACTGGAGCAAAATATTGCAAGGTTCAAAATCACAGACACACTAGTGCCGCTAACGTTCTCTTTTGATAGTTATTCCGTTTATCTTAAATCAGATGAAAACAAAAAGAACAAGTACGGGGTTACTTTCTTTACCCGTTCTGATAAATATCCCGTAGGCAAGGATTTTATCCGTGGCGACAGAAGCCTTAATCTGAATTTACAAACTGAGTTATTGGCCAATCCAAAACGGCAATTCTATTTAAATACCACTTTCAGGAAATTAAAAGTATTTAATCCATTAGTATCAAAACAAAAAGAAGATGAAACTATACTGGGCCGAGCAGAATATGTAATGAATGAATGGAAGGGATTGCTGACCGGAAATGTTTTGTATGATGTAGGGGCAGGGCAGGAGCAACGAAGGGATTTTGCCTATTTCGAAGTGCCTGCCAGTACGGGACAGTATGCATGGATTGATTATAACTCTGATGGAGTGCAGCAGCTCAATGAATTTGAACTGGCCGCTTTCCCCGACCAGGCAAAGTATATCCGCATATTTACACCCACCAATGATTTTATAAAAGCCAATTTTATCACTTTTAACTACAGCCTGAATATCAACCCCAAATCATTGCTTAATTCTCCTGATTTAAAAGGAATAAAAAAGCTGCTATCAAGAATGAACCTCGTAACTTCTTTACAGACCAGTAAGAAGTCAGTTGCCAAGGGAAGTTTTGAATTCAATCCTTTTAAATATGATGTAACTGATACAGCCCTGGTTACATTGAATACAACGTTGCTGAATACTCTTTCCTTCAATCGTTTTAGCAGTAAATGGGGTTTTGATTTAAGCAATATCCGGAATAACGGTAAGTCATTACTTACCTATGGCTATGAAAGCCGAAAGCTGAATGATTGGATTCTTAAATGGAGGTGGAATATAAGCCGTAGCCTTTTATTTTCCATGAATGGGAAAAAAGGGGAGAATACCTTGCTGACACCACAATTTGCTAATCGTAATTATCAATTATCAATTTACAGCGCAGAACCCTTTATTACTTTTATCCGGGGAACATCATTCCGGTTAGTCACCAGTTATAAATTGGAGAGCAAAAAGAATGAACCTGTATATGGTGGGGAAAAATCTACTTCTAATTCCATTAATATCGAATCGAAGTATAATATTCTTCAAAGTACTTCTGTAACCGGTAAGTTCACTTTTAATAATATTGACTATAACTCTCCGGCCAATACAACCGTCAGCTATATTATGCTTGATGGATTGTTGCCGGGGAAGAACTATCTCTGGTCATTAGGAGTAAGTAAAAGATTGTTGAATAACCTGGAACTAAATTTTTTTTATGATGGAAGAAAAGCAGGTACTTCAAAAACAGTGCATGTGGGCAGGGTATCTATAACGGCGTTGTTTTAAAAGTCCGGTCGCTTACACATTAAACCGGAAGTGCATCACATCACCATCCTTCACTAAATATTCTTTTCCTTCTATTCTTAATTTGCCCACTTCACGGCAGGCGGCTTCAGATCCGTACTGTATAAAATCATCGTAGCCGATTACTTCAGCTTTAATAAATCCTTTTTCAAAATCAGTATGAATAACACCGGCTGCTTGTGGAGCTTTCCATCCTTCGTGGATGGTCCATGCCCGTACTTCCTGCACACCAGCAGTGAAATAAGTATAAAGATTCAGCAATTTATAAGCGGAATGAATTAATCTATCCAACGCCGGTTCAGTCATTTTATATTCATCCATGAACAATTGTTTATCCTCAGCACTTTCCATTTCGGCAATTTGTGCTTCGATATTATTATTCATGATGATAACTTCTGCTTTCTCGTTTTTAACCGCTTCTTTTAACGCATCAGAAAATTTATTGCCCGTGTGCATAGAAGGCTCATCCACATTAGCAACATACAAAACGGGTTTGTCGGTTAATAAAAATAAATCAGCAATCGCTGCTTTTTCTTCTTTATCTAAATCCAGTTCACGGATACTTTTTCCTTTTTCCAGGTGCTCCTTACATTGTATCAGTACTTCCAGTTCTGCTTTGTATTTCGGGTCAAGTTTTAGTTGCTTCTCCGTTTTCTGAATTTTCTTTTCTACACTATCTAAATCTTTTAATTGAAGTTCAGTGTCAATAATTTCCTTATCACTTATTGGGTTAATAGCCCCTTCATCCCGCAAAATATTTTCATCTTCAAAACAACGTATGACATGGATGATGGCATCTACCTCACGGATATTTCCGAGGAATTTATTGCCTAGCCCTTCACCTTTGCTGGCACCACGAACAAGTCCAGCAATGTCCACAATTTCAATCTGGGTGGGAACAGTTCTGTTGGGCAAAACCAGCTCTGCCAGTTTCGTCATTCTTGGGTCTGGTACATCCACCAGTCCTACATTCGGGTCAATAGTACAGAAACGGTAATTGCTTGCCTGTGCTTTGGCACTGTTGCTAACCGCATTAAACAAAGTTGATTTTCCTACATTGGGCAATCCCACAATCCCTGCTTGTAAAGCCATAATTTTATTTTTCGAGGCGCAAAGATAGGTGAAAACAGTGTTTTTTAAGGTAGTATAGTTGCTTTGCTGAAAGTGCTTAACTTCAAACCACAAACTATAAACTTCAACTTATTTTATGGCTTTAAGCAGAATATGGTCGGCCTTTATCATCATTGCCATTTTAGTAGGAGGCATACGTATGGTTGGTGGTGATGAAAAGATATTTACCCGGATGGTGGTCGGTAAATCGTCAGATAAATATGATAGTACATTTTATTTTGCTGTTGGTTCTCCGCTTACGCAAAAGCTTTCCCCGAAATATGCTGATTTCTTAAAAGAATATGGTTATTTCAAAGTGGATGCTGCCGGTAAAGCCTCTGTTTTATTAACTGATAATACAGCAGCTGATTCAGTTACTCTTGTAAAAATCTTAAATCCTTCCATTAAAATATTTACATACGTTTCTGTTCAAAAAAAACTGGTACGAAAAGTAGATGGGGTTATTGAAACAGCAAAAAATGCAGTGCTGGATATCATATTTCCACTTATTGGTATACTGGCATTATTTATGGGGTTTTTAAGTATTGCTGAAAAAGCAGGAGGGGTAAGACTATTATCAAAAATCATCTGGCCGTTCTTTTCTAAAATTTTTCCGGATGTTCCCAAAGGACATCCTGCTACAGGTCATATGATGATGAACTTCTCCGCTAATTTATTAAACCTTGATAATGCAGCTACTCCATTTGGATTGAAAGCAATGGAAAGTTTACAAGAGTTAAATACTAACAAGGCAGTAGCATCCAATTCGCAAATAATGTTTATGGCTTTGCATGCTTCGGGCCTTACGCTTATTCCTGTTACTATAATTGCCTTTCGTTCCGGACTTAGTGCACAAAATCCGACCGATATTTTTATTCCTTGCATGATTGCCACTTTTGCTGCCACCATGGCGGCTATGTTCATTGTATCATTTAAGCAAAAAATTAATTTATTTCAACCGGTAGTATTAGCATGGGTAGGGGGTATATCAGCTATCATTACTTTGTTAGTTTTATATGTCACCAATCTTGATGCTACGCATGCACAATCATTCTCCGGTATTTTAAGTAACGGAATTATCCTTGCCATTTTTATTTTAATTGTTTTAGGCGGCGTTTATAAAAAGATTGATGTATTTGATGCATTTGTAGAAGGGGCAAAAGGTGGTTTTGAAACTGCTGTCCGAATTATTCCATATATAGTAGGAATGTTGGTTGCCATCAGTATGCTGCGGACAAGCGGAACGTTTGATGTGATAATTAACGGAATGAAAATGTTATTTGCTTCGCTTGGAACAGACACCCGTTTTGTAGATGGATTGCCTACGGCATTAATAAAACCAATGAGCGGAAGTGGCGCCAGGGGAATGATGCTGGATACAATGAAAACATTCGGTGCTGATTCTTTTGCCGGTCGGTTGGCTTGTATTCTTCAAGGCTCATCGGATACTACATTTTATGTAATAGCGGTTTATTTTGGCTCAGTAGCGATTAAGAACACCCGGTATGCTATTGGGGCAATGTTGCTGGCAGATTTGGTAGGGATAATAACTGCAATAGGATTGACATATTTATTCTTTGGATAAATATTTTTAGGTTACTCAATAATTTTTTGTTCCTGTATAAGACCGCCTTTCTTATTCCAGCCAATTAGTGTTATCGAATAAGTTCTATTTTTAAAAACTGGTACAAGTATTTTTTTTGCTGATGATGGAAAAAAAACTGTTCTGTAAACTGTTTTACCGGGTTGGTCGGTTTCACCAATTTCATAATACCGTTTTTTTGTTATCGAAAACCCGGTTCTTTTTTCCATAGCCATGCTCTTATAAACAGAGCTGGTATTGGAAACTCCTTTTTTGGTATAAACGGATATCATCCCAAAAGAAGCTCCTAATCCCGGCATTGGTTCACGGTTGGATATTATAAGTGCAACATCTTCGATAGATAACGAACTTAATACATCTTTGGATACAGGTATTTCGTTCAAAAAGAATTGAATGCTTTCTACATTTTCTGCAAGCTGGCTTGCATCCACAGCAGCATCACTTTGCGAAGTAACTCCGCTAATACCTGAATAACGGCTGAAAGAAACACTTGGATTATTAATATCTCCTTCTAACTGTAATCCTGGTACCCGGCCTCTTATCAGTGCCCAAATGTTGTAATAGTTGCCGTCCGGTTCAATCAACGTTGTATTGCCATCATTAAACATAGGACTCAGATATTCCTGTTTTAGCGAATCAGTACGGTTTATTTTTTTCGCTTTAATAACTACCGACTGCAATTCAATATAACGGGGATCCGTTTCTTTTGTTTTGAGTAACTTATTCCGAATGGGATCATTATCTGCGACAGTTTGATCATTTACTGGCACAACAGGAAATATATTGCGGGGTTTAATAGTGGCTGTTTTCAATTCATCAAAATATGAAGGCAACAATTTAATGTCCATCAATTCTTTCTTATTGGAGGGGTTATGTGCTTGAAAATAAATTTTTGCTGATTTGGTATAATTGGCATCCGGGATTATAAACTGGCCATTGTCCTGTGTCATTGCTTTTGCCAGCATTGTTGTAGAATCTTCTCCCAAAACAATAAGTTCCGCTTCATAGCTTTTTAATGAAGGTCTTCCGGTATATTGCTTAACATTTCCCCTTATGGTAATTCCGGATTCCACCATGTATTGAAGCTTCGCTGTTGCTGCCAGGTTGCTATAGAGTTTATTATTAAGAGGGGAGAATTGAATAAGTAATTGATTAATTAACTGTACAGAAGCAGAATCTCTAAGATTGCTGACTAAAGCGTAGTCCTCTGTTTGAAGGTCTGGCAATAATGCCAGCTTGTTCATTTTCAAAAGGGCACTTTCATTTTTATCAGATACAATGACCTGGGCAATAAGACTGGCACTGTCCGGCACATTAATTAAAACTTTGTTTGTTTCCTCAGCAGATTGCAGAGAAATATGAGAATCGGAAATTATTGGCGGATTATATACCTTGGTAGAAGAAATAACTTTTTCATATTGGTCGATTAGCATAAGCTCCAATACGCCGGATGGTATTTTATTTCTGGCTATTGCAGCAGCTGTTAAACCTTCTTCAAAATTAATGATACCGTTGTAAACTATTTTGTTGTTCATTACAGCAACAAGTAAAAGTTTATTATATGGGGGAGTATTGTTTTCTGCTTGCCGAACTTGTACAGAAATTCTTTTACTATTGGTCGAATTTATAGTCATCGCTATTCCGCTTGCCAGTGGATAGAAAGGAGCAGAAATTATTATTTTACCTGCATTTTTGCATTGGATTATATATGTGCTGCCGGGTTTGGGATCAAAACTTACTTCACCTATTCCATATTCGCTGGTCACACCAATAAGTATTTCTTTACCGTTTTCCAAAAGGTTGAAATTAGTTTTTGCAGGCAGGTGGTTTTTTGAATAGGTCCTTATGACTGCCCTTTGCATATCCCCTGTAATAAAAAGTCCACCCTCTGGAAATACTTCAATGCTGGCAACTTCTGTTTCTGCTGTTAAGACACTTACAGGTTTAGTGAGCCAGTCTGTATTATAAATAATAATTGGTTTTTGAAAAATCAATTCAGGAAAATTAAGCATCCATTGCGTATACGCATTCACATAATAAACACCAGATGCCCAGTTTGCATTAATGACAATATCTGCATAGACTATTCCTCTTTCTACCGGCAGCATTTTTTTGTCAACTAATTTTCCTGCTGCATCAATAAGCTCTATGTATAATACTTTGCTTACAAAACTTGGTGCCCCATCAACAGTAACCAGGCAATTAAGCCATATATTTTCTCCGGCCGCATATTGGGTTTTATCACTAAGCAGGGCAATCCGTTCCTGTGGATATTTATCAGAATAACTAAACATGGCTGAATCAAGCCTGCTTAACATTGCAAGAAATTTTTCATCTGATTGGGCGAAGCAAACAGATGAAAAAATAATGGATGCTAAGAAGAATATTATTTTCATAAATAACTACCGACATCAAATCTAAATAAAGAGTGGCAGCTCAAAGACTAAATTTTAGAAAAAAAAGGGCCGGCTTTTGCCGACCCTGATAATCTATACAAAGAAGCTATTTACCTGTTTACAATCAGTGACACCTGGGGCCTTCTGGCATCTGTTGTGCCAAGGCCATTGTAACCCCTTGAAAGAATTGTATAAACCCTGCCTGCTTGCGAAGCAGTAAAGGCATAGGTTGCCAATTGATTCGCAGTGATATTTGGCATTCCGGTTCTTACTATTGCAAAAGTTAAAGTACCAACGCCGCCAGGAAACTCAAAATAACCGCTGGCACCTTTATATCCAATACCGCCTGTTAATAAGGTAGATACACCAGCGGAAGGGGTAACATAAAGATCTATTGCCCCTGCATTGGGGATACCATTAAAAAACTTTGCCCTGCTATTACCTGCAACAGGATCAGTAATGACATCTGTAATTACCGTGGCTTGTGCTATTGTTCCGGTATCTGTAAGCATTACTGTTTGACGTTGATCTGCTGTTACATTAATCGATCCGCTGAAAACAACAATAGAGTCGAGATTGCTGCCGGCTTGTGGTATTGCTACGCTAACTGCACGGGTACCAGGGGCAATGGCATAATAATCAGGGTTAACAGATCCACCCATATTATAGCCGCCACCCGGATTTGCAATAGCATAAGTTATAACACTTCCTATTCGCTGCCCATCTACCGTTACATGAACACTTTTGTTAGTTGAAGCAGAGAATGGCATAAAATACCCCACTTTTAACCAGGCTTTTCCTGCTGGATCTACCTCAATTTTTTGAGCCAGTTTATTTTTTTCGCAACCAGCAAGGATAAGTGTTGCGAAAAAAGAACCAATAATTATTTTTTTCATTCTTTTATTTTTTCTGTTATACATTAGGGTTTACTGAACCAACATTCCAACGTATGATAATTTGCCGAATTAGCTGCTGCCGGTAAATAAATATTCCACACATATTCTGAATTGTACCGGGGTCTTACACGTTGAACATATTTTCCAACGTTATCTACAAATAGAATATTAGTAGCCGGCACAACCATTCCGGAATAAACCTGGCGGGTTGTTAAAGGGTCAATGTCTGTATAATGATATTTTCTTAAGTCAGTCCAGGTTTCAACCCATCCCCATCCCCACATAGCTATGAATTTTTGCTGCATAATATCTTCAAGGAGTAAGGTAGCAGGTGTTTGTTTAACATTGGCACTTGCCAGATAATTACTTCTTTCTGTTGCTGAAAGAGGAACCTGGTTATATATTAATGCATTTGAACGGGGGAAAGTAGTTCTGTTGATAAAATCAAAATGGCCTGTGATACCATTTAAATAGGCGGCATGAGCTGTTGCAGGATCATTTTTTCGAAGAGCTGCTTCCGCTTTCATAAACTGCACTTCTGAATAAGTCATTACAGGCATTACACATTTATTCTGGAAAAGATATTTTCCTGCCGGTGCTGCAAAGTTGGCTGCTCCCGGATTTGCAATCAGGCTATCACCCCATGGCACTGTTGCTCTTAGCCTGGTATTGGCATTACCACCATTTGGATCTCCTGCACCGGGAATTGCCCCGCGGTAACCATCATTACCAGTACCAGTCGAATCAGCTGAACGGGTTAGCATGTGCCTGAGCCGTGGGTCACGGTTAGCTAAGACATTACTGCCAGTGAAAACCCTGCCATCTAATAACCTAACGATATAATCACTCTGCCTTAAATTAGCAAGGTTGTCCCGGAAAGTTCCAAAAACATTAGCATCTTCATTACGGCTGCCTTCAAACGGGACTAAAAAATCATCGGCACCGCTTGCCATTGACAGGTTACAATATTTGATTACACTGTCTGCGGAATAAGTTGATTTATTTATAAGGGCGGCAAAGTTCCTGGCCAGTATTCCATAAGCAAATTTTTTCCATCTGTCAATTTCAGTGGCAAAAACGGCAGACCCGTGAACAATATCGCCTCTTGAAAGCCGTGAAGAACTTTGTTCATAATCTGTTCTGTTCAGATTATCAATAGCCAGCCTGGCAAGAGAATCAACACCACGGTAAACAACAGACTGATCATCCCAGCGGAAGAAAAGAGAATCTTCTTTAAAGGCATCTGTATAAACTATTTCTCCGTGATAGTTAGTAGTTGTTTGAAAAAGGTAGGCTTTTAACGCCAATGATGCTCCAACAACATCCCACTGGCCTCTTTTGGTGCCTTCCTGAATACAATATTCCATGTTTTTACCAACACCAAAATAAGTTAATCTCCATATACCACCAGCCCTGTCAGCAGTATGTCCGTTATGACCATGTATATCCCAATCGGCCTGTGCTACAGTAGCGTTTGAATTGGATCTTGAATGCCAGAATTGAATATACGAACCTATCCAAAGGGCATCAAACTGTATACCACCCGTACCTCTTGCACCGCCACCACCTGGTATATTCGCCAGCATGGCCGGAAATACAGAAGTTGGATCAGGATTTTGAGGGGTATCCGGGTCACTGTTGATATCCAGAAATTTTTTGCAGGACACCAATGTGAGGGAGCCGATTACAAGTATTAAAAATATTTTTTTCATTATTGAATGATTTAATCGTTATTAAAATGATATGCGGATTCCGGTATTGATTGCTCTTGGCGTTGAAATAGATCCATAATCAATTCCCATACCGCCAATACCACCAGCTGATGCTGTATTGGTATTTACTGAAGGATCTGCACCGGCATAATTGGTGATTAAAAAGAGATCTGTTGCCGTAATAAAGAAACTGGCAGATTTTATTCTGAATCTTTTCACCACATCCGCATGAAGTTTATAACTTAATGTAAGATCCCTCATCCGTAACCATTTGATATTTTTTTCAACAAAATCAGCTTCCACAAAACCTGCTCCACCTGCTGCAGTGCTTTGGTAAAAATCATTTCTGAAATATGGAGTGATTACGATATTATTAGGAGTTGGGTTGGCGGTATTTTGCAATCCATCATTCAATACTCCCTGAATTATACGGGGAGTTTCCCTGTCAAGTGTCCTGGTACTAAGACCATTTCTGTATAATGCCATTTCTGTACCGTTGAAGATGTCTCCACCTTTACGAATATCTAGATTGAATGAAAGGGTAAAGGTTTTATAACTGATTGAATTAAGAATACCAATACTGAAATCGGGGGCCCTGTCACCTACATATACAAAAGGCTGGTTGAAATTACTGGTAGTAACCGGCAATCCTGTAGTCGGGCTTATGAGCAACTGGCCTTTATCATTCTTGGCAAAGGCTGTTCCATATAACGAGTAAATAGATTTACCCGGCGAAGTTTGTGTACGAAGGTTTCCATATACCCAGGTATCTGATTCGTAATAACCACCAGGTCCGGCATTTATTTTCAAAACTGTATTTTCAAAATGATCAAAATTGAATGTAAGATCCCATGTAACATTTTTTGTTTTTACAGGAGTACCTGTAAGTTGTATCTCTATACCTTTATTCTGAACATCCCCGCCATTAAAGTATTTAAGAACAAACCCTGCTCCATAAGATACACGGGGGAAAAAGATCTGATCAGTTGTTTTATTTTTATAAACACTAAGATTAATGCCTAATCTCTTTTTGAAGAAAGAGCCCTCCAATCCATATTCAAAGCTTTTCGTAAACTGTGGTTGAAGTTTAAAGTTGTTACCGGTAAATCCATATGCATATCCTCCGCCGGTAGTAGTAAC
>JANMFO010000150.1:0-24612 GCA_031374245.1 Chitinophagaceae bacterium
TGCCCCTTCACCCATTTGAATTTGATATGATGTTTCTTCGATAACTCATAAAACTCCCACCACAAATCAGGGTTCTTTTTTCCGCCTTTAAAATTTGTTTTTATCCAGTTCTTTAACCAGCCTTCTTCCCATGCTTTTACAACATACTGACTGTCGGAGTAAATCGTCACCTGCATTCCTTCTTTCTTCAAGGCTTTTAATCCTGCAATCACTGCCATCAGTTCCATGCGGTTGTTGGTGGTGTGTTTATACCCTTGCGATAATTCTTTGCGGTGATGGCCACTCATTAGAATTGTGCCATAGCCACCGGGGCCGGGGTTGCCTCTTGCTGAACCATCAGTATATATTGTAATGTTTGTACTCATATTTTTTTATTCAGCCACAGATTACACGGATTAACACAAATTTTTGCGTAACCTGTTCTACAAAATTATAATCATTTATAAGGTTGGTGAAATTAGGGACTAAACTGTATTTAATCTGTGTTAATCCGTGTAATCTGTGGCTAACCCTTTCTGCCGAAGGCAGTATATTGTTGTTTAAACTTGAAATACTCCAGTCTTCAATTCACCAATCTCCGGATTCCCATTCGCCGCACTAATCCCTACACTGATAACTTTTCTTGTATCCACCGGGTCAATAATTGCATCTACCCACAATCTTGCAGCCGCATAGTAAGGCGATGTTTGTTTATCATACCGTCCTTTAATATCACTTAGCAGTTTATTCTCCGCTTCCAGAGTTATCACTTCGCCTTTTGCTTTTAAAGATGCCACTTCTATTTGCAACAATACTTTTGCCGCCGCATCACCACCCATCACCGCAATTTTTGCTGTAGGCCATGCATAAATAAACCGTGGGTCGTAGGCTTTACCACACATGGCATAGTTACCGGCACCATAACTGTTACCAATGATGATGGTGATTTTTGGAACTACAGAGTTTGCCACTGCATTCACCATCTTAGCGCCATCTTTAATGATGCCGCTATGTTCACTGCGGCTGCCCACCATAAAACCGGTAACATCTTGTAAAAACACCAACGGTATTTTCTTCTGATTGCAATTGAGAATAAACCTTGCTGCTTTATCTGCACTGTCATTATAAATAACACCGCCCAGTTGCATTTCACCTTTCTTACTTTTTACAATCTTCCGCTGATTAGCTACAATGCCCACCGCCCAGCCATCTATGCGGCCATAACCACAAACAATTGTTTTTCCATAATCTTCTTTGAATTGTACAAATGAAGAAGAACTTGTGCTGAGCTCTGTCGAAGCATCCACTATTCTTTCAATCATATCCACCATATCGTACGGCTTGCCATCATGCGGAAACAAACCATACAATTCTTCTGCATTCTTCTTCGGTGCTTTTGTTTTTATTCTGTCAAAACCGGCTTTCGGTTTTTCACCCAGCATCGAAAACATTTTTTTGATATGGTCCATGCATTCCTGCTCGGTCTTAAATTTATAATCAGCAATGCCCGATATCTCCGTATGCGTCACCGCACCGCCCAGCGTTTCATTATCTATGTCTTCACCGATTGCAGCTTTTACCAGGTAAGGCCCGGCTAGGTAGATAGAACCATTGCCTTCCACCATCAGTGTCTCATCACTCATGATGGGGAGGTAAGCACCGCCAGCTACGCAAGGCCCCATCACTGCCGCTATTTGTGTAATGCCCATGCCGCTCATGACTGCATTGTTGCGAAAGATGCGGCCAAAATGTTCTTTGTCGGGAAATATTTCATCCTGCATCGGTAGAAACACACCGGCACTATCTACCAGGTAAATAACGGGCAAATGATTTTCCATGGCTATCTCCTGTAACCGTAAATTCTTTTTACCGGTGATAGGAAACCATGCCCCCGCCTTCACCGTCTGGTCGTTAGCAAGTATCACACACTGGCGGCCGCTTACATAACCCACACCAGCCACTGTGCCACCCGCAGGGCAACCGCCTTGCTCTGCATACATTTCATAACCGGCAAAAGCGCCGATCTCAATAAAAGATGAACCCTTATCAATTAAGTAATCGATCCGCTCACGGGGAGTGAGTTTATTTTTCTCTCTTTGTTTTTCAATGGCTTTTTTACCGCCGCCTTCATATATTTTTTCCAGCCTGCGGCGCATTTCGCTGAGGCTTTGTTTTAGAACGTCTTCGTTTTTATTAAATTCGAGGTTCATGTGATTGTTTCGTTAGAAGGCAAAGATAGGGAAGGGTAAATGACTGTCACCCTGAGCTTGTCGGAGGGGGATGCTATGGAATACAATTATTTACCCAGCTGTATTACTACTATCATCTTCGTTGCGTCGCACTCTTGTACGTTTTGATCGCTTCTCAGCATTTATAAAAACACTCTAGTCTGTCTCTTGGAATATAAATCGATGGTTGGCCGAGGCCCCCCTCCTTGCAAACATTAGCCACGGCGTAAAATTCAGCCGTGAAAAAAAATGTTTCGTATTTATCATGTAAAATTTAATTTTAGATATATATGAGTAAGAATAGAGACATAATTGAAGAAATTGAAAGCAAAAAAATAAGATCAGGTTATTCTAGTAAATACGGATATTCAAGTAGAATCGATCAAATAGATACCTTCGTTGAAAAACTTGAGAAATCAATTTCAGAAGAAGATGGTGAACTTTTGCGTTATTTACCTTTGGCTATTGTAGCAACTGCGGAAACATTTTTTAGATATTCTTATCAGGAAATAATTGATAAGGGGGAGCCGTATTTTTCAAACGCAGTGCATTACATGAAAGAACAGGGAAATGTTAAGTTTGATATAGAATACCTAATTGCTTTGCAGGGGAAAAAAGTTTCTGTTGGTGAAATATTTTCACACCTTTTTAAAGTTAATAACTTAAACGATGTGAACACCACACTTTCTCGTATACTCGGAATTAAATTCTTAGATTCTTTAAAAAAAATAAATTACTCAGATTCAATAGTACTTAGAATTAATTCAAGAAAATTCAAACTTCATTTCAGCAAGTACATTGAATCAGTCCAAAGGATTTTCGAATACAGACATATTTTGGCTCATGAATATGCTTTCAATTTGTCTTTGAATAGGACGCAGTTAATTCAAGATTATAAAAATTTCAGGTTTTTCTTGAGTGCTTCTGATTATTTTATTGAGAAAAAAATTGGTACATATGCACCTGAGTACCAACAAGGGATGAACCGATATGCTAGGAATAAGTACAAAAAATCTCAAGCAGAGCTGAACAAACTGATGAAGCAAGTCAGGAGAATTATTTCAGTTAGTGAGACCATACTTGTGGGTAACAAAAGGTTATTTAATAAATCTTTTAAAGACTGGGAAAGATTCAGGGAAAATTACTCCAATTCGTTTGCTGAATTATTTAAAGGAGGAACAATGGCGCCTTTAATTTATTGGTCATGTATGGATAGGCAAACAAAATACTTTATTGATAATTTAAGAGATGAATATTCAATCGAATTGAAAAAGCTTTTCTGAGTATTTTGCCTTTGTTGATCATCAAAAAAGAGTAAACGGCCTTTTGCCTTTGTTGATCTTCGAAAGAGTAAACGACCTTTGTTGGTGTTGCGCCAAGCCAAGTCAGTAGGCAAATCACCAACAAACGAATAGAGGAAATCTTAACTCCGGCCGTTGGTTATGGCAACACACAAAGCAATGCTCAACAGCAACTGCGGCGTAAAATAGTTGCCTAATCCAATTTCGGCAGTCGAAGAGTATTACCGTTTTGTTTTAGCTCCATAGCTTCTATTTTTCCTGCTGCATTGCGGATTATTTTAAAATTGGCACTTGGTTCTTCGCTGATGTTGAAGCTGGTATTATCATTAAAGTTAGTTTTATATCCTGTCTCCGGCTCTCCATTTTGTTGCAAACAGAGATTGGTTCCGCAGAATTTTAACGTCAATGTATCTTTCATCATCAGGTAATTGCCTGCATACAATTGTAAAGTATCAGCAGGTACTGTTACCAGCTTTCTGAATTCTGGTTTATAAAAGCCTTTCCAGTTATATACCTGCGCCACACTGTTGAGCAATTCCGAAATAACGCCAAAATCTTCTCCGTTAATCATAATAACTACGCCATTCCCATTTTCCATACTTCCATAGGATGTACAAAGAAATGCTTCATTGCCTCCGTTATGTGTAAAAAATTTTGTGCCACCTCTATTCTCAATAAAGGCACCTAACGCTGCCACAGAATCTATGTACGGGGTTAGTCGTTTTTTCATCATGGCCGGCGATAATACTTTATACGACCGGCCTTCCAGTGCAAGCTGGCACTCGATAATATATTTTGCAAGGTCAGTAGGAGTCGTCCATAAGGCGGCAGCTGCTTGTTCAGGGTATACATGGAATTTGCCTTTTACCGGTTTTCCATTCTGATAGTAGCCCGTTGCCAGGTTAGTTGTATCTGCAGATGGTAACTGGTAGGTACTGTTGGTCATGCCCAATGGGTTTAATACTTCTTTTTGCATGTAGGCTGCATAGTTGCTACCTGTAATATCAGTAACTATTAATTGTGTAATAGTAGTACCACCACCGGAGTATTGATATTTTATTCCTGGTTCAAATAACGAACGGACCGCTTTTGTATTCGCAGGTTTTTGGCCATCCAGTATTTGCTGAACAGAGGGTAGGGTATCAATACGTTCATAACCCGGAAAACCATGTATACCTAACCCGGCCGTGTGACTCAACAAATTATTGGTTGATATTTTTTTATTTTTTGATACACTATCATACGGGAATTTCCATCGCTTTAAATAAGTATTGATATCAGCTTCAGGATCCAATTTTCCCTGCTCTGCTAATTTTAAAATACCGAGGCTATTCAGACTTTTACTGATAGAAGCTGCCTGGAACCGGGTACTAGTGGTTACTTTTCTTTGTTCTGCTTCATCGGCCCAGCCATATCCTTTTGCCCATTCTATTTTATAATTACGGATGACAGCAATACTTAAACCTTTGGCACGGGAATGTTCCATTCTTTCTTCAAGTGTCCAGCGGGGGATTGTATCACCATAAATAATACGTGGTGCCAGGGATGTTTCTACTTTTTTGATTATAGCTTCTGTTTCTTTTGCATATTGAGAGAAAACAGACAGCGGTAATAACAGGAACAGGATAACACTTTTCATATAAATAATGTTGATGAATAGAAGGAAAAACTAAATGTAAAACTTAAGCCCGGATAAAACGATAAAATAAAGGATATAATTTTACTGCCGAGAGGGCAGTTGTTTTTACGTTTTCATAGGTGTTTTCTTCCCCCAACTGAATATGATTAAAGACAATCTTTTATTGCCTTTGTTGGTCTGGAACGCCATGGTGTGTCTCCACACACTGAAGGGAGAAAAAGAAAAGATTCGTTGAGACACGAACATTAGTTGCGGACTCAGTAAAATATTTTTAATCTGCTGTAATAGATAATATCACCGTTAAATTATCGGATAATGAAATGCTACTACCGCCTACTCCAAAATCTCTGCGATTAATGGTAAACTCTCCTTTGAACAAATATCCCTTTGATAAAGCTGTTGCACTAAAGCCAAATTCCACGGCTTTGGTTACTCCTTTTATAGTAAGGTTGCCAAATACATAAAACCTTCCGGCAGTTGTGCTGTTTGTAATCCTGGTACTTATAAAACTAATCTGCGGATATTTTTCAACAGCAAAGTATTCTGTTTTCCGCAGGTGATTGTCACGCATACTATTATCGGTGTCAATAGTGGAAGCATCCACAGTTACATTAAATTTATTGTTGCCCAATGCTTTTGGGTTAAACACTATACTTCCTTTGAGGCCGGTAAAATTGCCACTTGTTTTAAATCCAAAGTTCCTGATAACAAAATGAACGTTGCTGCCTGCATCAACCGGTGTATAATTTTGTGCAGATGCTATGCTGGCGATAAATAAAAATGTTGCAATAAGACTGATCGTTCTCATGAGTTTTCCGGGATATTTAAATAAGAAATTTTGTTCTTTACTACAAAGCTAACAAGACATAAAGAAAAAGGATGTTAAACTGCGGTTGCCTGGAGTCTTCCAAAAAATAAGAAAGCTGAATGGTTCCTGAAGTATCGAGACAAGTTGTGGTTAACCTGCAACTAACTATCAGCCTGAATGTAGCTGTGATTGATTCGTTTATCAGGCGGAATACTCCGTACAACAAGGGTAACGGAGATAGAAGATGAATGACGACAAGTCCGCCAGCACACAGGGCCATGCTGTGAGACTCGTCTGCAAAGGAGGATTAAAATACCTTCAACTTAACAGTCCAGCTCAGATTGCTTTCGATTAGGAAACAGGTATTTGACTATTAAACACCAAATTTTCTGTTACAGAAGTTACAATTCCTTTCACAGGGATTACTCATTTCTAAATATGGAAATGAAAAACACAAATCTGTTTATTTACAAAACAAGCCTTATTACTGTTGTTCTTCTTTTTTCGGCAACAACAACTTTTTCGCAAACTGATTTAAAGAACTGGAATACTGCCCAATTGAACCTTTCGGTTACCAAAAAATTAGATCTGCGGCTTTCTCATCTCAGGGCTTTTGATATTACTAATGGTTATAACAGTGATTTTAATCAGTCGTCTGCCCATTTAAGCTACGACATTACTAAGAAAATAGACCTGGCGGCCGGTTATACATTCAGCGGTTCTAACTCGATTGCAGATGGAGGTAGCAGGATATCTGCAAGACTGGGATATAAAATGAAAATTGCTGATGTGCTGAGCTGGTCAAATGCAGTACAGGCCGAAGCACATTCCAAAAGTGAAACCCGGTACCATTACCGGTTTATTTATACAACAAGATTATCGCCAAAGAAAAGACTGGACTTTCTGAATTTATCACCCTCTGTCAGCTATTCACTTTTTTATAATATAGGAGGAAACGCCATTCAGTATTATGATAGTAAGACTGGCGCCGCAACTGTCAGGCAAACACCGGATGGTTTTCACCGTGGCCGTTTCATGATTAATCTTAATTCAAAAGTGACGAAGTATTTTTCTGTTGCTGCATATTATATGATGCAACGGGAGTTTAATCTGTTTGCCAGCGATTATCGTAAGATGAATATAATAAAACCAACTACCGGGAGAATTGTAAGGGCCTTTGATAATTTCAATGTGCTGGGTTTTACCCTGCAATATGATATTGACCTGTATGCAAAAAAGAAATAAATCATTTAAGTAAATTTCTATAACTCTAAAAAATTGACATATGCAAAGCCGTATTAAAAAAACCTATATCTGCAGAGATGTAAACAGCCAGCACATCAATATGAATACTGATATTTCTTATCAACCACAGGTAGGGGATGTGGCTGTGTTTGAAATAATTAAAATCGGTAAGCATAAAAATATGCAAGGCGATACGAAGCGCAATGCAACCATTCTTCCCGGCGACAGGATAATGGCGGCATTTGGTACCCGTTATGCTACTGAACAATTTGAAGGATATGTGCCTGCGGATTGCAACCGGGAATTGCATATTTTGGGTGGTGGGGGTACCGTTGGCGTTATTGAAAGCATGCATGATAAGTTTAAAGACATTGGCCCTACTACTTTGAAATTTATTGGCACTGTAACGGATGACCAGGGACAGGTAATAAATACCAAAGCAATGTATCGCCAGCAGTTAACCGGGTTCAGCGGTAAAGCGTCTATGAATACAAAAGTTATTTTGTCTATAGGGTCATCAATGGACAGCGGTAAAACAACTTCAGCTGCTTACCTGGTCAGGGGTTTAAGAAAAGCCGGACATTCCGTTGCCTTTATCAAACTTACCGGAACTGTTTATACAAAAGACTGTGATTTGAACTTTGACCTGGGTGCAAACATTACATCAGATTTTGGTGACCTCGGATTTCCATCCACCTATATGTGTGATGAACAGGAGCTACTTGACCTGTATGAATCGTTGCTGAAAAGAGTACTGATTGTAAAACCTGATTATGTAGTAATGGAAATTGCAGACGGGCTTTACCAGCGGGAAACAAAAATGTTACTGAAGAATCAGCGGCTGATGGATACAGTACATGCCGTATTATTTTCTGCCGGTGACAGTCTTGCCGCTATCAATGGAATAAATGTACTGCATAGCTGGGGCATCCGGCCGTTTGCCATTAGCGGCTTACTTACAGCCAGTCCATTGTTAATAAAAGAAGTAAAAGAAAACTGTGAGCTGCCGGTATATACGATAAACGACTTGTCTGCAAATGCTAATGAGATTGTCGGAAAAAATATCGGTTCTTTGCATTATACACCACGCAGATTAGTAATGGTTTCCTGATTTTAATATTTATATCGTGAAACTTAAAAGCCAGTTGGCGACAACATACATCAGTAAAAACAGGGCTGCATTGGCCGGGATTATTTTTATAGGGGTATTGCAAAGCTGTGTTACTTTTTTATTACCTGTTTCTATTGGTGAGTTTTTTTCGTTACAATATCAGGCAGGTAGCAGTAAAGGCCGCTTATTGCAATTGCTGGGTATTCATTTTTCTTCCCTATCAGGCTTCTTCCTCTTTTTCTTCCTGTTATTATTAGTAAAGGGAATTACTTCTCAGGTGGAACAATGGCTGAGTTTTAAAGAAGGCGAGAAGTTCGTTAAAATAGTCCGGGAACAACTTTTTGGTGTACAGCTGAATCAAGATGCTGCTGTTTTTCAACGCAAAGCATACGGCAATTATTTACTGCGCTACAGCAATGACCTGAAAGCAGTTAAGAATTATCTGTTGCTGGGAGTTTTGAGTGTACTAAAAAATTCAATATTTCTTGTAATCGGGTTTGTTTTATTGGGAATAATTCATTTTCAGTTGACTGTTTACCTGATTGTTCTGTTTTCCATTTTTCTTACCGGAATATATTTTCTGGCAAATTATCAGAAAAAATTTATTCAAACCAGCAGGAATAAAAGGAGCAACTTGCTGGCATTTGTTACAAAAAGTTTCAGCCGTTATTCAAGAATAAAGGAAAACAATAGCGAACAGAATACCATCAACAGGTTTAATGAAAAATCAAGCCAGTTGTATGAAGCAAATTTGAAAAATTATAAGCTGGAGAGTTTTCAGCAAAGCATCATTCCTTTTCTGCAATATATTATGTTGGGTGGGTTATTGTATTTAAGTACTATACTTACTCCCTCTATAACCCATAGTGATGCTCTTGTTTTTGTTCTGGTAACTTTAATGTTATTTTCTTCCATGCGGAAAATTTTAAAAGTGCCGGGAGTTTTAAATAAAGGGAATATTTCGCTTCAGAAGATAGAAGAGCTACTAGTGCAACAAGCAGAACCTAAAAAGGATATAATTCAGGAAATAGTTTTAACTGAGGAATAATTTATTCTCCCGATTGCCTCAAGAATTAAAAAAAACAGGATGACCCCCGAAATGCCCGGACAAGTAGTATCTCCACTAACAAACGAATAGAGGTAAACTTAACCGGGCCGTTGGTGAAGCCAACACACAACTTGTCCCGCCAATGCGGGAAGGCCATACTCAATACCAACCGGCGGCGTAAATTCCTGGTGCATTAAATAATGGGATACATGAACTATAGTATCGCCGGAATAATCCAAATTATTCTGCGAAGCAGAATAAAAATCTGTGTTCATCCGTCCAACCTCCTGCAAAGTGGGGCAGGCTGAGTGCAAACCATCTTGTAACAGGCCGGCTATGAAAAATTAAAATGATACTTATAGAGGAATAAATTTTCTGCCTGTCAAAATTATTGGATAACTTTTGCGTCCAATAGCTTTACCTTTTCATTTTCTAAAACCAAACACATGAGAAAAAATTTCCTTCTGTTATCTTTTTTTAGTAGCTGCGTATTGATGGTGTCTGCACAAACAGATGCTACCGATAAAATAAAAAAAGAAGGTTTTGGCAATTCCAAAGTAATGGACATTGCTTTTCACCTTACTGATGTTAGCGGCCCCAGGTTAACCAACTCTCCCGGTTTTTTCAGAGCGGCCAATTGGGCGAAAGATGAATTGACCAAAATGGGATTGACCAATGCCACACTGGAACCCTGGGGGGAATTTGGACAAGGCTGGCAACAGGACCGTTGCTACCTCGCTATTACAGCACCCTATTATTTTCCGGTAGTGGCAATACCACGGGCATGGACGGGTGGTACACCCGGCAAAAAAGCAATTACAGAAGATGTAATTGTAATTAAAGTGAAAGATTCTGCTGAGCTATACCAGAACTATGCAGGAAAAGTAAAAGGCAAAATCATCATGCTGTATTCAGCAGATACATTGAAACCTTCTTTTGATGCTGATGCGGGAAGATTTAGCGAAGAAGACCTGGCAAAAATGGCTAATGCAAAACCCGATACCAGCCGCAGACAGCAAAACCAAAATATTAATCCTGACCAGTTAGCGGCCATGCGTCAACGACAAACGTTACAGCGGCAGATGAATGATTTTTATAAAAACGAAAAACCTGCTTTGGTATTGAGCATGAGCCGTGCTGGTAATGATGGAACATTGTTTGTACAGGGTGGTGGCACTTATACAAAAGACGCCATAAATAATTATGGCTATGTAATGCTTTCAAGCGATGATTATTTGCGCATACAACGTTTAGTACTCGCCGGACAAAAAGTGCAAATGGAAGCCGATGTAAAAACAACTTTTTATCCTGCTGATTTGAAAGGGTATAATGTGGTAGCAGAAATTCCGGGTACTGATCCTGTATTGAAAGATGAATGGGTTATCGTTGGCGGACATCTCGATAGCTGGCAGGGAGCTACGGGTGCTACTGATAATGCAGCCGGTTGTGCTGTAATGATGGAAGCCCTTCGTATTATTAAAGCCGCCGGTCTGCAACCCAAACGCAGCATCCGCATTTGTTTGTGGAGTGGCGAAGAGCAAGGCTTGTTAGGATCGAGAGGCTATGTAAAAAATCATTATGCAGATCCTGTTGATATGGTATTAAAACCAGAGCAGGGAAAAGTATCAGCGTATTATAATTTAGATAATGGTACCGGAAAAATCCGGGGCATTTATTTACAGGGCAATACAGATGCTGGCCCTGTCTTTTCTAAATGGCTGGAGCCATTTGCAGAGTTGGGTGCTAAAACTGTAACGATTAATAATACCGGTGGCACCGATCACCAGGCGTTTGATGCAGTGGGTATACCCGGCTTTCAGTTTATACAAGATGAAATTGAATACGATACCCGTACACATCATACCAATATGGATACCTACGATCATTTGGTGCCGGCTGATTTGATGCAGGCGTCAACAGTTATTGCAGCGTTTGTTTATAACACCGCACAGGCCAATGAAAAAATTCCAAGAAAAGCATTGCCTAAACCAAGAGGTACAGGTACAAGAGGGTTTTAAATAAAAAAGATTTTAAGGAAAAAAAGTTCAGCCATTTTGGTTGGACTTTTTTTATGTAACCAGTTGTAGCACTACCGGCAAAAGCCGGAAACATATCGTCGCTGGTTCTGCTATTTTGCAGAACAAGGATGAATTAACCTTGGTTTCTTTTTGTAACTTGGTGCAAACAAAGAGCCATGCTGTGAGCCTCGTTTGCTAAGGAGGCTGAAAGTTTACTGAGCAGCTTTTTCCATTGTATCCAAGACATTATCAGGATGAATATCTTTTGACAACTCTTCTATCTCTTTATTTTTTACGACTTCGATATCCATTTTTTTGGCTACAGCTGTTATTAATGTCAAAATTCTGGTAACCTCATGTTCTGTCAGCAAACTAATCTGCAAATCCAGTTCTGCCCATTTTTCTGATTGAATATTCATATGCCTTTGACCAATTAAAACAAATGTTGTTAGAAAAATTGCTTCAACAGCCGCAAAAGTTGCAAGCATTATAAAGCTCGTGTCAAATGGTTTTAAATTCAGAAAACCCATATTCCAGATTATCCATACACCAAATAATATTGAATGGAGATACAATGAAGTCATACTTCCGGCGAAAGAAGTTATTGCGCCTATAAACTTTTCAGATAAACTTCTCTTCTTAAGATCCTGCTTCTTTCTATGCACTAATGCAGTAACATTTCTTTCTACAATTTTTGTTACATCCGGTGATTTATTTTCAGGAGTTGTATTCATAGGGGGTATTTTATTCCCTTATGCTTAATAATTATGCCAGAGTTCCTAAGTAATTGAAATCAAAAGTGTAAAAACCTTTCAGCCAGCAAAACTGTTGACACAATTTGAGCTGACCTATTATCCTCGACAACGGTGCCTGTTGCAAATTATGGGAGCAATAGAACGACGGGTACAACAACAAACAAAATATTACTGTGAGATTCTTTTGAGAATAAAGTATAATATCTTAATTATAGTTGGCATGGTTAATGGCTATCCTGTATTGTTCCTGTTCTTATAATGAATATAGAATGATCATGAAATTTTTTTTTCAGGTCATTAATTAATAATGTAAAATATTTATAATGAAAAAGTACATTTCGAAAATCATAATGCTCGTTGTGGTGGCATTATCAATTTCTGCAGTAGCAGATGCCCAGATTAGAGTAAGGATTCGCCCAACAATAGTTATCGGCCAAAGGCCTCCACCGCCTTCTCCAAGGCATGTATGGGTAGGCGGAGAGTGGAATCCAAACGGAGACCGTTATGATTACAGGGAAGGCTATTGGTCTGAGCCTCGATCAAACCGCAGATATTACAGAGAGGGACACTGGCGTCATAATCGTCGTGGTTATTATTGGGTTCCCGGCCGCTGGAGATAATTTTTTTTATACGCTTTAGATGGTATAAGCCTGTACATATTTTGTGCAGGCTTATACCATCATTTACCCTTTTTATTCATGTAAAACCTTTGATTGATATTTTAAACAGGTTTCTATACTATTATCCCGTTTACCGTTTTGGGGAATTTTATTCCCGGTCAGAGAATTTATTAAACCTTGCCCGGTTACAGAAAAGGTAAGGTCAGCAGTAACTAATAACAAGATGACTATATTCCGTCCCTTCGGTTATAATTAAATAAAGGGAATCCTTCCTGTCAACTCATCTGCCGGAACGGTTGCATCCTGTGTATGATCTCTCATTTACAGCCATTTTGCAATAACCTCATTTTCCATGGCTAACTTACAGTGCAGTTTATTTTAAACATCAATTTAAAATCAATAATATGGAACATAAGAAAAGATTAGAGGAACTGAATAGTGAATCTGTACTCAAGTTAGAAGAGTACCTGAAAAGCAAAGAAGGATTGAAGAAAGATGATCATGAAAAACTACATTCAGCAAAAGAAGAATGGCAGGCAGCCTGGAATAAAATGATGGAAGTACTTATAATTTTCGAAAGGATTGAAATCTGATCTCATCATTGCAGGTATTTCCGCTTGTCCGCAGTGTTCAAAAAAAATGAATGGCTCCTGGAATGCCGTGGCAGGTGTACAGTAAAAAATAACTCGCCCCGGTTGGTGTACGGAGTTTGCCGAAGTATTTCCACCAACCACATTCATACCGGATTCTCCCTTGATTTTTTTATCCGTCTGATTTTAAGTACAAGTGCTTATTATACCTTTGTATTTCAAAATAAACAACAGCCTGTTAATGATTATACAGAACAAAAGACTTACAGGCATTCTGCTGGTAGTAGTAATTCTTTTACTCATACCCTTAATAGCGATGCAGTTCACAGAGGAGGTGCAATGGACGCTATTCGATTTTGTAGTTGCTGCTGTTCTGCTTCTTGGCACTGGTCTTATGTGTGAGCTTGTAATGAGGAAGTTTAAAAAGACCGGGCACCGAATCGCAATCTGTGTTGTTCTTCTAACAGTGCTCTTCCTAATTTGGTTAGAACTTGGAGTCGGTATCTTCGGTACACCACTCAGCGGACAGTAAAACTATGAAAGACTGATGCTAACGGTCGCCTGGTAATAGTAGAGGACAGGATAAAAAAATATATTTGGATAAATAATTTTTTAAAAAATTAAATTATGCAATTTAAGTTATTCGAAAAATCAGTATATAGAGGCAGACGTACTGTGTTAAATAAAAATATTGAAAATGGTCTCATACTATTTTTAGGCAATGAAGAAAGCAGCATGAACTACAGGGATAACTGGTATCCTTACCGGCAGGACAGTACCTTCCTTTATTATTTTGGATTGAATATTGCAGGTCTGGCTGCTATTATTGACGCTGATTCCGGTGATGAAATTATTTTCGGCAATAACCTGACCATTGATGATATTGTATGGACAGGGCCACAGCCTTCTGTAAGAGAAATGGCAGCAGCAGTGGGTGTAAATAAAACAGCGGCTGCAAATGAACTTAGCACTTATCTAAATACTGCTTTAGAGAGCAAAAGAAAAATACATATTATACCGCCGTATCGTCCTGAAAACAAAATTAAAATTGCCGGGTTGTTGAATATTGCTGTAAGTGAAATTGGCAATCATGTATCTGTTCCGCTGATTAAGGCAATTGTTAATCAGCGTTCGTACAAAGAAGTTTGTGAAGTAGAAGAAATGGACAAAGCTTCAGCAATAAGTGCTGATATGCATATGGCCGCTATGTACTATGCAAAACCGGGAATGAAAGAATATGAAATAGTGGCAAAGGTTAAAGAAGTTGCTTTCGCAAATCATGCCGATATTTCTTTTAATCCTATTGTTACCATTCATGGCGAAACACTGCATAATGTGTATAGTGGTAATTCAATACAGGAAGAACAGCTTTTACTTTGCGATGCCGGTGCCAGTAACGAAATGCAGTATGCCGGCGACCTTACCACCACTTATCCTGTTGGAAAAAAGTTTACCACGCAGCAAAAGGAAGTGTACGGGATTGTTTTAAATGCACATAACACGGCAGTAGCCATGTTAAAGCCTGGAGTATTATTCAGGGATGTGTATTATGCAGCAGCACAAAAAATTGTGGAAGGTATGCAGGGCCTTGGTATTATGAAAGGTAATGCAGGAGAGGCAGTTGCTGCTGGAGCACATGCCCTGTTTTTTCAATGTGGTCTTGGGCATATGATTGGGCTGGATGTGCATGATATGGAAGACCTGGGAGAACCATACGTTGGTTATAATGATGTGATTAAGAAAAGCACTCAATTTGGAATAAAATCGCTTCGTTTGGGCCGTAACCTGGAACCGGGATTTACATTAACAGTAGAGCCTGGTGTTTATTGTATACCTGCTTTAATGGACCAATGGAAGGCAGAAAGAAAATTTGAATCTTTTATTAATTACGAAGCATTGGAAACCCTCAGAAATTTTGGAGGCATTCGTGTAGAAGAAGATTTTTTGATTACCACTGCCGGGGCTAAATTATTGGGAAAAAAATTGCCAATGACTGTTGCGGAAATTGAAGCAATCAGAGGAGCTTAACGTTGTGTTTTAATTGTAGTTACTTTTTTTGCATTTGCTGGTCTTCGAATTACTAATTTATCTTCCGGCAATACTATGCCCCTGAAAGTTCACTCAATGCCTTTACCAACTGGTCCAATTCTATTGGAGTGGTATAAATGTTAGGGGTAATACGGCATCCATGAACATTGGTATAATCAATAGCCACTGTATAAATCTTATATTTTTTCAGCAATACATCTGCAAGGTCAGCAGGTTTTATAGTAGCGATACCCACATTTGCAATGGCACATGAACGTTCAGCTTGTGCAGGAGTATTTACAATTACATTTTTCAGGTCCCTCACTTTATCTGTCCAGTAATGCTGGAGATAGCGAAGCCTTGCTTCTTTTCTTTCTGCCCCAATTTTCAGATAATAATTGATTGCATTGGTGATGGCCAGGTAAGTATGAACTGGAGGTGTTCCGGTATGATTCAACCGGTGAATATCATCATCCTTGTAAATAGGGTTAGGGCCCAGCAAGGGCCATATGTCTGCTATGTTTTCTTTCTTTACATATAAGAAACCTAAACCAAGCGGAACACTCATCCATTTGTGCAAGCTGGTGCCATAATAGTCGCAATTCAAATCAGGTATTGAATACCTGAAATGTGCAAATGCATGTGCACCATCCACCAGTACTTTTACTCCTTTGCTATGTGCCATGTCACAAATTTTTTTCACCGGAAGAATTTGGCCGGTGATGTTGATGATATGACAAACCATCAGCAATTTTGTTTTTGGAGTAATAGCATTTGCATAGAGTTCTACTATCTCTTCATCCGATGCAGGAAGAGTAGGAACGGAAATTATTTTATTGTCAACACCATACCTGCGGGCTACGAGTTTAAACATATCGAGCATGGCGCCATAATCCTGTTCGGCCATTACCGCTTCATCACCGGCTTGCCAATGCGTACCACCTATTACAAGATCAAGTGATTCGGTTGTATTTCTTGTGATCACCAACTCTTCATGTGAGCAGCCTGCAATGTCCGCTAGTTTTGCAGCCATGGCTTTATTATCGTCAAACCTTTTTGTACGCATATAATAAGAGCCCTGGTAGTTTATTTCCCGCACATGACTTATGTAAGCTTCCAACACCTCCTGCGGAAGAAAACAGTAATAACCATTCTCCAGGTTGATGTAATCCGGTTTAAGACGGTATCCTTTGCGGATGCCTTCCCAGAAATCTTCATCGGCAGCCAGTGTTTCCGGTTGCAGGTGTTCATACTTTGCTATCCATTTATCAAGTTGGCTGAAGGCTGGAGTAATGCCGAGCAGGGAGATGTTTTTTATAAAAGCTCTTTTATCCATACCTGAAAGTACGAAAATAATTTTTTCTTCGCCGGCTGTGCATCCACCTTCCCAGGCGATGTATCAGAAGGCTATATGTGTTGGGTATGTGGAACTTGTCGTGCCATAGAGATGTAAGATGAAGAGTTTGCTACCACACAAAGCCATGCTTTGGGCCTCGTATTCGAAAACTATCATCAAACGTTATGCCACTGCTAATACATAATTCTTTTTATCAGCACTATATTTATTTTGCTGGCATTTGTTCCAGTAGCTGAAGAAAGAATTGTAAAAGCCTTTTGTTTCAGGGAACATCCAGTCCCTTTCTTCTTTAATTCCAGGAAAATGTTTAGTGAGCGGATGTTCTTTTGAATAGATGGAAGATAAATTCATTAACTCCGGTATTTCATTTAGTTCTCCGGAAAATACCTGTAAGCCGTTGATGTTTTTTGCAAGATCAAGAATAAAGGTTATCACTTTTTCACTGACGGGGTATTCTTTGAAATGCGAAGGCTCCAAAACCAATATGCGGTTCGCCTTTATATCCTGTTTCCATAAAGGGTCAAGGTTGTACGATGTATAAATAACCAAAGGCAATGATGTGTCAATAACCGGGTTTACTTTTTCGGGTAATACTGTTTGCAGCGTAAGGGATATATTGCTCTTTAATATTTCCGGAACTTTCATACCAGGCAATTCATCATAACTTTTATCAAGAAAGGTTTCTTGTTGTGTTCTGTTGGTATATGTATTAATGTTTTCCTGGTTACAAAAATATTGCCGGGAAGAAAAATTTCCGGTTACCCATTGCCAGCTGCAGGCATTACTGGCAAGATCACCATCCAGCAAATGATAGTACATCCATTGTGATGGCAACTGCCAGTTTGATTTACCAATATTGCAGATGATACTGGCAACATACATCCGCAGGTGGTTGTGCATATAGCCGGTCGTATGTAATTCCCGGATAGCTTCATCAATGGAATGGATGCCGGTATTCGCTTCTGTAATAGCGGTTGGAATATTGCGATGTTGTATCCCGGTGTAGCGATGCCGGATGTCATCAAATATATCATCTTCCATATGCTGCCAAACCCGTTGAAAATATTCTCTCCAAGTCAGTTCCTGAATAAATTTTTCTACCTGCCCGGTTGTATATCCTTTGTCAAGTATTATTTCCCGTATTTGTTTTGTGGAAATTACACCTCTTGAAATATAAGGTGACAGGTAAGTAACGGCACCATTAATATGGTTTCTTGTTTTACCATATTCCAGGGGATTGATAGATTCAACCCTTTTAATTATTTCATTGTACACAGTGGGAAAATTCATGCTGCTGTTTCAGTCTATAACAAACCCAATCATCATTGGTTGTATTAAATTGTCGGTGGATTGTTTTGTTTCATATTTTGATAAAAGTGATGAGTTTTCTTTAACAAGAACAGTTGAATGTTACACGTATAGGTGGGACAAGTGTTCTAAGGCTGCCACATAAGGCGGGGCAGGTTAAAAACTATCGGTTGTATCTTTTATGATTTTATGGAAGACATACCCCCATCCACAGCCATGATTTGCCCTGTTATCCATGAAGATTCATCGGACAATAAAAAAGCAGCCATATTGGCAATGTCTTCAGGAGTTCCAATTCTTTTCAGCGGATGACGGGATGCATTCCCTTCTTTCTTTGCATCAGCATTTAATAAAGAAGAGCTGAGCGGAGTTTCCGTAATTGAGGGTGCAATACAATTAACCCTTATAGAAGGAGCCAATTCTGCGGCCAATGCTTTTGTTAATCCTTCTACCGCACCTTTTGACGCTGCTACCATACTGTGAAAATTAAATCCCTGTTGTACCGCCACAGTTGAAAACAGAACAATAGCAGCATTACCTGCAGATTTTAATTTTGGTAATAGTTGTTGTATGATCTTAACGGCGCCAATAACATTTAGACGGTAATCAGTTATAAAATCTTCCGGTTGAATGCGGGCAAATGGTTTCAGGTTAATACTTCCAGGGCAGTAAACAATTCCATGTAGTTTTTCTTGCAAGTAACTAAAGTCTGCTTCTTCGCCGGTAACGTTACAAAAATGAAAACTTAACCTGTCATTTTCCTGAGGCATAGGGGGATGCTGGTTATAGGTGGCAAATACACGATGTTTGTCAGCTATTTGATGGGCTAGTTGTTTGCCTATGCCTGTTGAGCCACCTATAATCAGAAAATTTTTTATTTCAGGATTGTGCTGCATAAGGGTTATTGGATTTTTATTGGTCACTTTTTTTATTATCATCAACTTCTATATCATCAATTTTTTTCTTAATGATATTTAAGAGTTGTTTTTTTTCGCTGGGTTCAATACGTTCATCCGAAAATAATCTGCCAACAAAATCCATCATATCGGCACGGGGCCCTCGTTCTTTTCCTCCTTCGAATGGTTTTTTTGCATCCTCCATGATTTCTTTGAAGGTGGCAAGAATAAATACCATGAAAAGAATTACAACAATTGTTGTTAATATTATGAGATCCAGATTTTCCATATGTATGCTTTATTTTCTTTTTAAATTAAAGAAGATCAGTAAACCCAGAATGGTGGGAGGCCATAATCCGATAAAAATTGCTCTCATCGGGTCTTTAAGAATTACATAATAATACTCTGATACAAAAATCAATATAACGACCAGGATAATTATTAATAATTCTGATACTTTAAATTTGGAAAACATAGCTTTTTATAATTTAGTCATCGGTTAATGTATAAACAAAGGAGCAAAAAAATCTTAATTATTCACAGAAAATCATTTAAACAATATATTTTTCAAGATAAAACATTTTTCCCCAGCTTTTGTTTAAGGTTTACAATAATTTCTTCAAATGCTATTTTACAATCAATCAGAAATGCACTCCTGGGAGCGGTTTTACCGGGCTAATTTAATCAACAGCCTTACCGGGTTTAAATCAGTTAGTCTGCTGGGTACGGTCAATCAGAATGGACAAACCAACCTGGGAGTGTTCAGCAGTATTGTTCATATGGGGTCTGATCCAGCGTTGGTTGGCTATATCAACCGTCCCAGAAAAGCGACTCCCCATACCTTAGCTAATATTGAGTCAACGGGGTTTTATACCATTAATCATATAATGCCGTCTTTTTTGGAAAAGGCTCACCAGACCAGTGCTAAATATCCTGATGAAGTTTCAGAATTTGATGAAGTAGGGCTTACCCCTGAATATATTGACAATTTTCCGGCACCGTTTGTGGGTGAAAGCCTTGTCAGGTATAGCTTAACACTACAGGAAATTGTACCTATAAAAATAAATGATACTTTCCTTGTAATCGGGAAAATTCACTCCATACAACTCGAGAATGGACTGTTAATGCCGGATGGTTTTATTGATCTGCACAAGGCAGAAACAGTTTGCAGTAATGGAATCGATAGCTATTACAGCACCAAGCCATTAGGTCGTTTAAGCTATGCAAAACCCGGACAGCAACCAGCATTAAAATTGCCACATGAGTAATGGATTATTTTTATCTGCCCGTTGGGAATACCTGGCCATGTTCAACTATGAGGTGGATCCTCAGATTTTACAAAAATATGTACCACCTGGTACAGAGATAGATTACTTTGATGGCAAAGCGTTGGTAAGTATCGTCGGTTTTTTATTTAATGATACAAAAGTGTTGGGTATCCGTTGGCCCTTTCATGTAAATTTTGAAGAAGTAAACCTGCGTTATTATATCAAGCGGTTTGATGGTACTCAATGGAAAAGGGGAGTAGGTTTTGTTTCGGAGATTGTTCCCAAACCCCTTGTAGCAACGCTGGCTAATTTATTTTATAATGAGCATTACAGCACTGCAAAAATGGGACACCAGATTCTGGAGAAGTCGGATAACTTATTTGTAGAGTATAGCTGGAAAAAAGGAAAACAACCCCGGAATATTATCCGGGTTAATGCCGCACCGGTACTACAGGATATTGAAGAGGGTTCAGAAGCAGAATTTATTTTCGAACATTATTTTGGTTACAATCAATTTAATGAAACAAGTACAATTGAGTATGCGGTACAGCATCCCCGCTGGAAAGTTTATCCTGTGACAAGCTTTTCCATTGATTGTGACATTGAGAATCTCTACGGGAAAGAATTTGTGCCATTCATTGTTAAAAGGCAGCCCCACTCTGTATTTCTTGCCAGGGGTTCATCAGTTAGTGTAAAAATGCCGTTAAAAATCAAGGGAATTAAAAAATAGCCAGTGTTTTTTTATAGCTGCTTTTTTAAAATATTTTAGACAAATAAAAAGCTCCTGAGATCAGGAGCTTTTTTTCACTAACCAATCTACTCATTACTTTGGAAGCACAACTGTATCAATTACATGAATGATACCATTGCTTCCTTTAAGATCCGTTACAGTAACAAAGGCTACACCACCTTTTTCATCTGTCAATTTTACTTTGCCATTATCTATTGTAGCAGTAAGCATATTACCACTAACCGTTGTTAATACGGCCTTTCCTTTTCCAGCTTTGATGGCAGCTATAACTGCTTTTGCATCAAGATTACCAGCTACTACATGGTAAGTAAGAATTTTTACCAGAGTTGCTTTATTTTCTGATTTCAATAAGAAATCAACTGTTCCGGCAGGTAATTTTCCAAATGCATCATTTACGGGTGCAAATACGGTGAAGGGACCTGCACTCTTTAATGTTTCAACAAGACCAGCTGCTTTTACTGCTGCTACCAGCGTAGTATGAGCTTCAGAACCCGCTGCGATATCAACGATATCCTTTTCTTGTGAATAAGCAGCATTAGATAATAAAACAACTACGGCCAATAAGGCGGATTGTAATAATTTTTTCATTGATTAATTTTTTATTTAGTTAAGTATTTAATTTGAATAAGGTAATAACCATCTTTAGGCCAGTTGGTTCATACTGTTAATAAAAGTTGGATAATAATATGATTTGTTTATTTTATCCGGCGTTATAATTTAAATCATTAAACAAGTTTGAAGTTCAGTTTACAGAATTACTCTCGCCGATAAATAAAACTGCTGCACAGTAATTACTATTCGTTTAAAGTTATTTCATTTTTTAATCAGAAAGATTTTACAAGATTTAGAAATTTCCTTACTCAATATCCAAAAAATCAGAATTTTCAATAATAAAAGAAAATTTATAAACTTTTAATTATTACAGATGTTTAATGTTTTTGAAAAAGGGTTACACAATATAAATAAACAGGTAATTCTGAATCTTTTTAACTCAAAACAAAAACATCATGAATCTAACACTGCTGGAGATTAAGTCTATCTCCAACGACAATTATGTCGCTTTTACATTTTTTGTTGGCTGTATGGCCATGCTCGCCGCCTCCGTTTTTTTCTTTTTCGAAATGAATAACATGGATAAAAAGTGGCGTACATCACTTTTGGTGTCCGGTCTGATTACTTTTATTGCGGCCGTTCATTATTATTACATGCGGGATTACAACCTGGCTACTGGTGAATCTCCAACATTCTTTCGTTATGTAGATTGGTTGCTTACGGTGCCCCTGATGTGTGTTGAATTTTATCTTATTACCAAAAAAGCAGGTGCCAAAATCGGGCTGTTGTGGAAACTGATTGCCGCTTCTGTTTTCATGCTGGTAACAGGTTATATTGGTGAAGCTATCTATCCTGCGGAAAAACAAAGCTGGATTTGGGGTTTCATAAGCAGTATTGGATATTTCTATATTGTATACCTGGTTTGGTTTGGTGATGTAGCCAAGCTGGCTGGAAAGGCAGGCTCCTCTGTGGCGAAGGCTGTAAGAACTTTAGGCTGGTTTGTATTAGTTGGTTGGGCTATTTATCCTCTGGGATACATTGTGTACAGAAGGTGGTTTGTTTGGAATGAAAGTACTGGAAGGTTTATCATTAGATGTTGTATATAATATCGGTGATGCCATTAACAAAATTGGTTTTGGCCTTGTAATTTACGCATTGGCACAGTCGGATAAGTCACCGGCAACTGCTTAATGTATATTAATAGGAAGCAGTATGCATTTACATACTGTTTCCTATATTTTTAGTAAGTACAATTTTACCTCCTGTAATATGATGAGATGGGTACTGATATTTCTTGGATTCTTATTGCTGATTATTCAGCAGTTTACTCAACCACTTTCAGTACAATTACAGTTTATTATTTTTTTGTCAGGTATTGTAATAATAGGGATACCTCATGGTGCTGCCGACCTTTTGGTGGCCACTAAAAATGCCGGTCTGGGAAACAAAATCTTTTCTAAGCTCCGGTTTTTTATTATTTACCTGGGCCGTTTGTTTTTATTTGCGGCTGTACTCTGGCTTTTTCCAATTGCCGGTGTTATATTGTTTATTGTTTTTGCCGCCTATCATTTTGGGGAGACTGATTTGTACCAGTTTAAAACTAATAACATTGCCGGGAAATTATTTGTAATAAGTTATGGGCTTGTTATTCTCGGAGTTATCCTGCTCCATCATTTTGAGGAAGTAAAGCCTATTTTGCAGTTATTAGATCCGGGGTTGAAGGATGAAGTCTTTATTGCAGGACTAGAAAAATATCGGTACACTATTTTATCTTTCTGCGGGTTATTTTTTTATATAACTACTTTTTTTTATTTTTTTACTGCTATTGGAAACCGTGATAACCATGGGCATTTTTTGGTCCAGTTTGTTTTTATCCTGGTTATCCTGTACAGTCTTCCTCTAGTGCTGGGTTTTACATTTTATTTTATTGTTTGGCATTCAGCTTTGTCGTTACACAATATTATAAGATACCTGCAAAAAGACGATTTGTTACCTGTTTCAAGGATCGTAAAACAAATAAGTATATATAGCTTATTAGCAATGGCAGGCATTGCTTTATTTGGATTGTCGGGATTTATGTTTATTAATAATAATACAATGATTCTTTACATTTTTCTTGGTCTGGCAGTACTTACAGCTCCTCATATGCAAATCATGCATGATATGTATAGCAGCATGCGGTCGCAAAGTAAAGATGGACAGGGGATATAGCCCCGTTGGTTATAGTACTTGCTGACTATCAAATTATTAATCCTTTGTCTTCCTGATATATCATTTGATGCCTCAGGTATTATACCTGATAAGTGACAGAGCTGTGCACAACCTGATAACGTAAAATAGTAATTTAGAAATGAGGAAAAAAGAGAAAATAGTTGATTTATTTTATTCTGCATTTCTTTCAGAAAATACTAAAAGAAAAAGTGAAAAAATTATTGTCTTTATTGCAATAATAAGTTTCATTATTCATCTTCTTATAATAACATTGGTGGATCTGGATATTTTACATTTTGACGATTCTTCCAGGTTATTAAATAATCCTATTGCAGCCATTTATACTCCTTTCTCTTTTATTTTAATATATGAAGTTTACCTTTTAGTATATTATTTACCGAAATCAACTTCCATTTATATAGGAAAGCAATATGAAATTATAACACTGATTATTATAAGAAGAGTTTTTAAGGATCTCTCCCGGCTGGAATTTACGTCAGATTGGTTTACAATAAAGAATGATCTGGAGTTTTCCTATGATCTCATTGCCACAGTAATTTTATTTTTTCTTATTTTTGTATTTTACCGGTTTAATGATTTAAGTAAAATAGATCAAAAAAAAATTACACAACCATTACCTGAAATAACCAGGTTTATAAGAATGAAAAATAGTATAGCCATGTGTCTGATCCCTGTTTTTTTAGGATTGGCTATTTATAGTTTATACAGATGGGTTGATGAGAGTTTTTTTACCACGAGCCTGAAAGTGGAGGCGATTAAAGATGTCAACACCATTTTTTTTGATGATTTTTTTACTGTATTAATTATGATCGACGTTTTATTACTTTTATTTTCTTTTTTACACACTGATAAATTCAATAAAGTAGTCAGGAATTCAG
>JANMFO010000190.1:0-12375 GCA_031374245.1 Chitinophagaceae bacterium
GAGTTATCGGTGACTCTCAGTTCAAACTGGTAAACCCCCTGAATAAGAGAATTGATAACAGTAGAAGCCTGGGTTGGCGAAACAATCGTAAAAGAAGTTGGCCCTGCAATTTTAGTCCACTGATAAGCAGAGATAGAACCATCAGGATCGTTACCAGAGCCAGTCAGCGTTAAACTATTGGTAGGTAAAGTAATATTTTGATTGGTACCAGCATTGGCAGTAGGAGCAGTATTGCCAGTGCTAGTATTGTATTCAAAAGCACTAATATCCGGTGCATTTCCATTGTATGGCATTCCTACATTGGTTCCGGCATCTCTTAAATTTGATGATGCAACTAATTTCAAAAATGATATATCGGGTAAACTACCATCTGCTTGCCTTGCACTAATAAGTTGTGTAGGGTCGATATTTTGAAAATCTGCGTTAGATATTGTGGCAGAATTCCAGTTATTCGATTCTGTTCCTGTTGCGGCATTATGGTCACTAATAGCTAAAGGGTTTATAATAACCTGAAATACCGTATTAGCATAAGACCAGTTATTTCTGAAAATATCAGGCTGATTACCGTAATTAATAAAGAAACCATAAGAGTTGGCATAAGCAATATTATTAAAGAAGTGCATTATGCAATCCGAATTATTGGTTGAATAACCAAAGCTATTATTAAATGCAGAAACATTGTTAGTATATAAGCGCAGAAATTCACCTGCATGTGAAGGTTGACCACCATTTCCATCACCTGGGGGGCCGGATTTAAATCCCTCTGCATTTCCACCCGATAGGGTTACGCCGTCTGATAAAAAACCATTCTTATAAGCCCAACACTTGTCGACATGAACAAATCCAACATTTTGGCTAAAATCATATCCATCATCACTATTATACCATGCCCTGCACCCTCTTACTGTATTAGTGGAAGCAGGGTTCGGGTTATAAGCTATTATTATACCATCAGCATTTCCACCACCAGTTACAACATCATAATTAGCCCAACTATCTATATTTAATAATAGATTTCTTGTACAACTGCCCTGAACATAAAATCCTCCACCATTATGATGAATTTTTAAATTCTCGAATATGCAGTCATTTGAGTTAAATATCCACCAGCAATTAGGTATAAATCCATCATCCTGGAAGTAACCAGTAACTTCCAATCCTTTTAGATGAATAAAATTACCAATAAGAGATGGTCCTTTTCTACCCCAAGGATTCGTAGCGGTGTAGTTGCTTATATGTCTTGTAATTATTGGAACTTCTCCTGGATAATTCCAGATTTTTATTAAATTTCCTGTACTTCCATTTTTACCTGTGAGATATTGCTGAGTAGTGTAAATATAGGTTCCCTCTCTCATGTAAATTGTATCTCCTGGAGAAATTACTGCCCATGCTCTATTCAATGTCCACCATGGGGACGAAATCGAACCGGTATTATTGTCGTTACCAGTAGGAGAAACGTAATATGTAGTTGAGTAGGCCGCTACATTAAGAAAACATAATACTGCAAGTATAAGTAGTTTCATAGTTTTTCAAAATTGGATATTGGAACCAGATTTCTTAACCGTCGGTAATTTAACAATTACTATACCAAAGATATCTTTTGAACTAAATGAATAATAGAGCACAACTGCTCTATTATTTTCGTATTTTTTCTACGTATTTTATACATGATTTGAATCAAAAGTTGTTAATAATTTACATATAGTATTGGAAACAAAATAATGAGGATAAGAATATCGTTTATGTCCAATGGCTTATGTGTGTAATTAAAAACTAATGTTGTAAAGTCTACCAAATGAATGTACTTCAAATGTCATCTTGTTCTTCAGTGATGGAAAAGTGTAAATCACAAGTAATCCACAGATGTTGAAAAAATGTGAATTAGATCTGCTCAAAAACAGCAGTCAGTTGATTTTAATCAAGGAGAATTCAAATTCTTTCAGAGAGTTATTTAGTATTAATATTTTTGCATGGATAAACTAAAATTGTGCTGAATTGTTTACAATAAAATAATTCTAATAATGGGAGTCTGGAAACAGCTATCTGAATATCTCTATTTACGAAAAAAAGACCCTGACAGGCCGAAGGACAAATGGATTGGCTACATGCACGGCATTAACCGTATCAGCATCTTTGTTTTTCTTATTTGCCTTATTATTCTGGCAATAAAATTACTGACGTAGAAAACTGGTAATGGATAAAGCGGCCTTTGCTGAAGCATCTCCGCCTTGGCTCAATAGATTCTTTAAAGCTGCATAATCGGACATGATTTGATTAATTCGATGTTCATCAGTAAGCAGCTGCTTTAATTCTTCTTGTAAATTGTTAACAGTAAGTTTATCTTGAATTAATTCCTTTACCACCAGCTTATCCATGATAAGATTGACGAGGCAAATGTATTTTATTTTTACCAGCCTTTTTCCAATCTGGAAGGAGAGGAAAGAACCTTTATAACAAACCACTTCAGGTACTCCGAATAGGGCTGTTTCTAAAGTAGCAGTACCTGATGTAACCAGTGCAGCTTTGGATTGCAGCAACAAATCATAAGTTTTATCAGCTACATAAGAAACGTTGAAGTAGTTTTTCAGTAAGTCATTATAAAAAATTTCCTCAACTCCCGGAGCTTTAGCTACAATGAATTGGTAAGAAGGAAATGATTTACTTACTTCCAGCATGATTGGTAGTTTCTTTAAAATCTCCTGCTTACGACTACCGGGCAGCAAAGCGATTATTGGTTTATCAGAGAATCGCTGATTCCCGACTCCCGACTCTCGACTCTTTTCCACTACTTCAACTAGTGGGTGCCCCACATATTCCACTTCCCAATTCCACTTATTTTTAAAATAATCTTTTTCAAAAGGAAGAATGACGAGCATTTTATCAATGCACTCTTTCATCATTTTCACCCGGTTGGCTTTCCATGCCCATACCTGCGGGGAAATATAATAAATGACTTTTAATCCTTGTTCTTTTGCCCATTTGGCCATGCGGAGATTGAAACCAGGGTAGTCAATCAGTATCAGTGCATCAGGTTTGTGTTGTAGAATATCTTCTTTGCAAAAAGCAAGGTTTCGAAAAATAGTACGCAGGTTCATCAGTACTTCAGTAAAGCCCATGAAAGCAAGCTCCCGGTAATGTTTCACTAATTCCCCACCAGCTTGCTGCATTTTATCGCCACCCCAACAACGGAATGTCGCTGAAGCATCTAATTGTTTCAATTCTTTAATAAGATTGCTGCCGTGCAAATCACCTGAAGCTTCACCGGCAATAATGTAGTATTTCATGCCGCTAAATTTTCTTGTATAAAATGGTCAGTAGGATTGATGCAGCAGAAGAGTGATTCTCTTTTTCTCTTTCACTGAAAGAAAAAAAAGAGAACAAATCAAAGATTGCAAGGGACGATGATAGTAGCAATGTCGCTGGTGTCATCATTTGTATTAATTAAAAAGCTTCAATACTAAAATGCCGATACCGTACATAAGGGTAACTACAAAAATACCTTTGGCAGTTTCATCCCGATGAGTATTTACATACAACGTAAATAAAACAACATTGGCCAGCAGGCTGAGTGAACCGAGAGAGGTAATCAACCGGTTATCGTTCATAAAATATTCGAGGAAATCTTTAAAAGGATAGGAAGGAAATTTGATAAAATATACAATGACCAGTCCTAATAGAGGACCTACAAGTCCAAGTGCTAATCCAAGTCTGAGGTTGTCTTTTTTGAATATCATTATTTCCAGATTTTTTCAAGTTTGGCTTTTAAAACGTAATTGGTCAAATCAAATTGTACGGGGACAACACTTACATAATTATGGTCGAGTGCCCATACATCGGAGTCTTTTGCTTTGTCAAAGTTTACAAACTGACCGGTGAGCCAGTAATACATTTTGCCATGCGGATCATTACGTTCAATAAAATCTTCTTCATATTTGGCATAAGCCTGCTTGCATATTTTTATTCCTTTTATTAGCTCTACGGCTACGGAAGGTATGTTTACATTCAGCACGGTATGTTTTTCCAACTTTGTTTTCAGCATTTTCTCTACGATAATCCTTACATATTTTCTGGCTCCTGTAAAATCAGCATCAATCCGATAGTCGAGTAAGGAGAACCCAACTGACGGGATACTTTCGATAGCGGCTTCTACGGCAGCGGACATAGTACCAGAGTAAATTACATTGATACTATGATTAGCTCCATGATTGATACCGCTAAGACAAATATCTGGTTTGCGATGTAATACTTTATCTACCGCCAGCTTTACACAATCTACGGGTGTGCCGGTGCAGGACCATATTTCTATATTATCGGCATTACTTATTTTATGAAGTCTTAGCGGCTGACCGATGGTGATGGCATGACCCATTCCTGATTGGGGCTTGTCTGGTGCTACCACTACAATTTTGCCTAAATCTTTTACTGCTTCCACCAGATTCATTATGCCTGGAGCTGTAACACCATCATCATTGGTGATAAGAATAACGGGTTTTTCTTTTTTAACAGAGGCTTTAGCTGCACTTTTCTTTGTAGATGAACTTTTCTTAGGACTGGAGATTGTTTTCTTATTCATATTAATACAAAAATCTTTGTTTTTTCCGGGTTGACCAAACGAAGAAAGCCACGAATTAAGCTAATGTGGAAACGAATAGATTTTAAGGATAAAATTTTGAATATCTAAAATAATTAGTATTTTGCAACTAATTAAATTAGTCATTATGGCAATTTCTAATCAAAACATGAAATATCTCCGCAAACTTCGTGGCTGGACACAGGAAGAATTTGCAAACAAGCTTCGTATCAAACGGTCTTTGCTGGGAGCTTATGAAGAAGAAAGGGCAGAACCCCGTATAGATGTGCTGGAAGTGGTGTGTGATATATTCAAGCTAACGCTGGATGAAATATTACGGAAAGATTTAAGTGACAATAAAAGTAACTACCTGGCTAAAAGAAGGGCCTTAAAATTGGCTACCGGAAGACCAGATATCCCTTTTGTTCCTGTGAAAGCAGCGGCTGGTTATTTAGCAGGCTACGCCGACCCGGAATTTGTAGATGAGTTGAATACATTCACCCTGCCGATGCTTTCAGGCGGAAATTACCGTGCTTTTGAGATTATTGGTGATTCAATGCTGCCTACACCAAGTGGGTCTGTGATAGTAGGTGAGAAAGTTGAAAATCTTGAGGAAGTAAAAAATAATGTAGCGTGTATTGTGGTATCCAGAAATGAAGGTGTGGTGTATAAAAGAGTGCAGAAAAATGGCCGGCAAAAGGATAAGCTGACCCTAGTAAGCGATAATCCTTCTTTTCACCCTTACACTGTAAATTCAGACGAAATTTTAGAAATGTGGCAGGCTCAGATGGTAATTTCTAAGGCCAATACACAGCAACGCTGGGACATGAACCAGCTTACTAATATTGTATCTGACTTACAACAGCAGGTTACTACTTTAAAGAAGAGAATGAATTAAAAAATAAGTATTTACACTTACGGTTTGCGTTTTTCTGCGGCAGCTTTTCAGTCTTGGGTTTTGTCTGTTATATTTGCAGACTGCTAAAGCCAGGATATGACATTGAGAAAAATTACCTTTTTACTCTTTTTTTTTGTTTATAGTATTTCTCTTTTCTCTCAGGGGAAATCTTTACAAGCCTTCAAATTATCTCAGTCACCCAAAATTGATGGAAAATTGGATGATGCTGTATGGTTAAATGTGCCGGTCTTAACTGATTTTGTTCAAAATTTCCCCACTTATGGCTTACCAGCTACTCAGAAAACAGAGGTAAAAATTGCTTACGACAATGATGCAATTTACTTGGGGGTTCATTTATTTGATGATCCTTCTTTAATAAAAAAACAAATAACTGCCCGGGACGCTGAGCAACAGCAGGATGTAGATTATTTTTCTGTGTTTTTTGATACTTATAATGATAATCAAAACGGGTTTCAGTTTTTGGTTACTACCGCAAATGTTCAAACCGACGCTAAATTGGGGCCTAATTATAGTGGTGATTTTGGTAATTACGGCGATAAAACCTGGGATGCTGTTTGGGAAAGTAAAGTTTCAATGAAACCCGATGGTTGGATAGTAGAAATGCGAATACCTTATATATCGTTACGTTTTGCTAAAAAAGATATTCAAAGCTGGGGTCTTCAGTTGTTAAGATCCGTCCGAAGAAGTAACGAAATAAGTTTCTGGAGCCCGGTTAATCCCCAGATAAATGGTTTTGTAAATCAGTTTGGAGATTTTACTGATCTAAAAGATATCCAACCACCGCTTCGACTAAGTTTTTCACCCTATGTAACAACGGGATACAGAAGTTCTCCCTTAAATAATAGTTATCTTAATGAATGGCTTCGTAATGGCGGTATGGATGTGAAATATGGCGTTAATGAAAGTTTTACTTTAGATGCTACTTTGGTTCCTGATTTTGGCCAGGTGGTTTCTGATAACGTAATTAATAATTTAACTCCTTATGAAGTAAAATTTCAGGAAAACCGTCAATTTTTTACAGAAGGAACAGAGCTCTTTAATAAAGCAGGACTTTTTTATTCACGAAGGGTTGGTGCTACTCCCGAAGGCTATTTTGGAATACGAGCTCTTGCAGATAACGATCCAAATATTGAAATTGTTAAAAATCCCGGTATTACACAATTATACAATGCGATTAAATTTTCAGGCCGTTCCAAAAATAAATTGGGGATTGGTTTCTTTAATGCTGTGACTGCACCCATGCATGCCATTGTCCGGAACAGAACTACCAAAGAAGAAAAAAAGATTGAAACCGAACCCTTGGCTAATTATAATATAATTGTACTTGACCAGGCTCTTAGGGGCCGTTCTTTTCTCACTTTTACCAATACCAGTGTATTACGAAATGGGGGTGCCAGGGATGCAAATGTCTCATCATTCGATATTGCATTATATGATAAGAAAAATATACATGCATTACAAGGTACGATTCGTTATAGTAAAATAGGGGGCTCAGATCCGAATGATGGTTATAACACTACCCTTACTTATGGAAAAGTTAGCGGTAACTGGCAATATAATGTATCTGGAAACGTAGAGTCGAAAGATTATAACCCTAACGACCTTGGTATCTTACCTGCTGCCAATGAAGTTACCTATAAGGGTATTATTGCCTACCGCCAGTTTAAGCCTACCAAAAATTTTATAACTTATAATTATTCACTGACCCCAAGAATTCTGTACCTCTATAAACCTTATGCATTTAGTAAATTTGATGTTACAGGTTCAGCATTTTGGGTATTTAGGAATTTTTGGGATGTATCTATGAAAGTAAACGTGATACCTGGTTGGCTACATGATTATTTCGAATTAAGAACCGATGGTCGTTTTCTGGATTACCCGGATAACTATCAAGTTAAAATGGAGGGTAGTACAGATAGCAGGAAGAAATTTTTTGTACGATTTAGCGGAGTTTATGCAACTGCGCCTAAATATAATAATTCATACCGTGCTATTGGATTAGGTATGCGTTTCCGGTTTAGTAATAAATTCAATCTCGACCTGCAAACCAACTCAGTTTTTGAAGAAAACCAATTGGGTTATGCGTTTCGGCGAGAAGTAAACGGCGAGCCGATAGTTGGTTTCAGAAACAACAGGGAGTTTGTATCTGTATTATCAGGGATTTATAATTTCAACTCTCGCCTTAATGTGACACTTCGTGCAAGGCACTATTGGAATGAGGTAAAATACATCAGTTTTCATAATGTGGATACAAAGGGCAAATTGCTACCACGATCTTATATTAATGGGCAGGACGATAATTTTAATATTTTTAATGTGGATGCTTTTCTTACCTGGGATTTCCGTTTGGGTAGCCGCCTGATATTGGGATATAAAAACTGGCTGGGTGATGGTGAGACAGTTAATTTTTCAGCCAAAAATACATACCTCCATAACTTTAGTGAAGTGTTTAATCTTCGTCATGGAAATGAATTCAATGTGCGATTCATTTATTTTATTGATTACAATCAGCTTCGGAAAAAGTATTAAGGTAATTGAACAATTGAATTATCTGCAATTGCAAAAACAGTTTCCCCTTTTTCAGGGTTTACTTTATATGTTCCGGTAAAACGGCTGAAGGCAGGTAGCACACAGTAGTTTTTGGCAAAATAAAAGCAAGGGAATCTTAATGTTTGTCTTCCTTGTCCTTTCATAGTAATACCGGGATGAAGATGACCGGTAAAACGATACAACTTCTTTTCTTCATCGGTTAATTTTTTCTCTGCTTTATCATCATGAAGGAATATAAACGGGGATACAATCATCTTCCAACTACTCACTTGTATATTAGCTTCATCGTACCAATCATCAGCTAGTATATCATGATTACCTTTTACAAGGTCAATATGCAGCAGGGCAAAATCTTTTCTCCACTTTAAAAACAAATCAAGCTCTTTATTTGCAGTGCTATGTGTAAGGTCGCCGGCAATAATCAACCGGTCTGCTTTATAAAAATAAAGTAAAGCCATTAATCGTTGTAAGTCTGCTTTATAAATATTCTGTGGAATGGCAATACCTGCTTTACGAAAATGACCACTTTTACCCAAGTGAAGGTCAGAAACAATCAGGGTGTTTTGTTCTTCCCAGAATAAACACCTTTCTGGGGATACCCAGAACGTATTGTTGCGGATAATATGGGGAACAGGATTTTGCATTGAGGTCGACAAATCTACAGCAAAAAACTATTTGGCTGTTGCTAATTGTTGTTGCATCTTCTTCACCCGGTCTTCTAATTTTTCAGAAGAAAGGTCTTCCCGCATACTATCTACTTTTATCGGAAAGCAGAATGGAGTAAGCTGTTGCGGAAAAGTGATAACGATTGTTGATTGCTGAATTCTTTCCAGCATATCCCGTAACCGTACTTCTTCCATCTGTTGGTCCAGTACTTCCTGGTAGGATTGACGGAGTAACAGGTTTTGCGGGTCGTATTCACTAAAGACTTTGAAAAGGAGAGAAGCGGACGATTGCAAATGCCTTGCTTTCTTTTTTTCTCCCGGCATACCCTGGAAAATTAACCCGCCAATAACTGCTACATCTCTGAATTTTCGTTTGGCCATTTCAGTACTGTTAACACTACGCTGTATGTCATTCAATAAATCAGCAGGCGAAAATAATTCATACACATTGGTATCATCAACCGGTATGGGTTGGTCACTCAATAGTTCAAACCCATAATCATTCATGGCAAATGAAAAGGTAATCGGTCGGATACGACTGATACGATAGGCTAGTATTGCCGCCATTGCTTCATGTACCAGCCTTCCTTCAAATGGATACACAAAAAGATGAAAACCATCTTTTGTTTCTATTTGTTCAATCAATAATTCGTTTTTCTTTGGTACATGAGAAATGCTTTTCTGTAATTCAAAAAGGGGCTTTAAAACTTCAAGCTCAACTACTAACTCTTGCCCCCCGACTATGGATTCATCTAATGTTTCTCTAAGCTTCTTTCCCAAATTAGCACTTAAGGGCATTCGTCCACCGTTCCAGCTGGGTATATTTGACTTTTTTGAATTTGATTTTCTAACTAATGCTGTCATATCTTTTATCATCAAAAATTCAAGGTTTCTTCCTGCTAGTGTAAATACGTCACCCGGCTCTAACCTTGAAATAAAGTATTCTTCAATCATTCCTATATAACCGCCAGTCATAAATTTCACTTTCAGCATTGAATCGCTTACAATGGTACCGATATGCATTCTATGCCTCATGGCTACTTTACGACTTTTAATTTTATAGACACCATTTTCTATCTCTACTTTTTTAAAATCATCATATTGATGCATGGCAGTACCACCTTCTGTAATGAAATGAAGTATTTGCTCCCATTCGTCTTTTGTTAAATCCCGGTAACAGAAAGTTGATATTACTTCTTCGTATATTTCATCAGGTAAAAAGCCGTCGGAGATGGCAATTGTGTTCAGGTATTGTAATAATACATCGTAGCAAAGCATTTTTGGTTCACGGCTTTCAATCATATTTTTTTTGATGGCAGTTTTTAAAGCAGCGGCTTCAACTAATTCAAGCGAATGAGTAGGTAAAAAATATATTTTACTCACCGCCTCCGGGCTATGTCCGCTTCTCCCGGCCCTTTGTAAAAACCGGGCAACACCTTTTGGTGAACCAACCTGTATCACTGTTTCTACAGGACGGAAATCAACACCTAAATCGAGACTGGCGGTACATACAACAGCCTTAAGATTTCCTGAATGAAGATTGTCTTCAATCCATGTACGCAGTTCCATATCAATCGAACCGTGGTGTAGTGCAATAGAACCTGCAAGGTCAGGATAAACATCCAGCAGTGTCTGGTACCAGGTTTCACTCATCCCTCTTGTATTGATGAATATGAGGGTGGTCTTGCTCTGCTGAATAATAGGAATAAGTTTATGCGCCAACTTAATTCCCAAATGCCCTGCCCAGGGATATTTTTCTATTTCATCAGGAATGATGGATTCAATTTCTATTTTTTTCTGAAGGTTGGCTTTTATAATTATGCCTTCTCTTTTTAACGGAGATAATAATACTTCCTTTGCTTCTTCCAGGTTTCCAATAGTAGCTGATATTCCCCAGATGGAAGGTTTCTTATTGACTATGGACCATTGGCTATTTACTAATCTCGAAATAGCTAACTCTACCTGTACGCCCCGTTTACTTCCCAGTATTTCATGCCATTCATCAACGGCAATAATTTTTACTGATTGAAAAATTTCGCCGTAGTTTTTTTGTGCTAATAACAAGTGCAAACTCTCCGGAGTAATAATCAGTACTTCCGGCATTTGCTTTTTCTGTTTGGCTCTTTCTGCAGTACTGGTATCGCCATTCCGGATGGCTACTTTCCAGTTGATTCCTAATTCCTCAATTACTTCTTCCATCGCCCGGCCAATATCTTTGGCTAATGCCCGGAGCGGAGTGAGCCATAATAATTGCAGCCCATTATTTTTTTGAGCTTTATAATTATCCGGATGCTCATTGATAAAAGCGATAAGAGAACCGAGAAATACAGAGTAAGTTTTACCGCAGCCGGTTGGTGCATTTACAAGACCACTATCGCTATTGGCAATGTGCTGCCATGCTTGCTGCTGAAATAAAAAAGGCTTAAAACCTTTTGCTTCAAGCCAGTTGCTGACAATTTTATATCCTTTGCTATCCTGTACTTCCACAAAATAAAATGAGGGTTGAAGTTACAGTTTTATAAGAAGATTAGTAAATACCTTTCAATACTCCATCCTGCCATTTCAGAAAATAGAGCTTCTTGTTTTCAAAATAATCCAATGTCATATTCTGTTTATTCAGTACAGGCTGAATATCGAAATCAGTAAACAGTTTTGTTTGTTTATTGCCAAGATTAGATGCTACATCTTTTCTGTATTGCATCAGCAGCTTTACATATTTCCACGTTACCTCATAGCCCCGGAAAACCATATCACTGGGCCGGGCAAACATAGTTTTATTAAAATGATTGCTGATGTCCTGGCTTACTTTGTCAATTTTTGAATTGTAAAAAGGGGTAGCATAAATTATTTCAATACCTTTATATTCCGGTTTATTAAAATCTTTAATATTATCCCATGTTGGCATTCCCATCACACTTGCCAGGTATTTTTGTTTTTTCAGATCGGCTAACTGTTGCGTCAATCGCTTTCCAAAATTTTCATCCAGGCTACCAGCAATACAAAGTGTTTGATTAGTAGTATCCAGGTGTGCCTTTAGCTGGTTAACAGTGAAGCTATCAGTTAGCTCAACATATTTTAACTTTAATGGGATGGCCATGGTACTTTTTCCAAAATCATCAAAATATGTTTTGATGCGGTCTTCCAGCTGTCCTTTTTTTCTGAACACAATAACCGGATTAATCGAATAATATTTCTGAATATGTTTATAAATCCCTTCACATTGTGTTTTAAGGGTAGAATTAAGCACAACAAAGAAGGGATTAGATGTTGCTCCACCATCATTTGGCAGGTTTACATTTATTACTGGGATATTTCTTTTTAAGCCAGCTTCTGCAAATAGTTTTACTTCCGCACTGCTGCAATGGGTAATGATGAGTTCTACATTCGCCATTTCGGCTTTGGCTAATTGTTGTGTAAGACTTTCTTTGGCTGACCTGGTGTCATAAATAAAAACCTCCAGTTGCACATTTTCTTTATTCAAAGTATCAAGGGCTAGTTGTGCTCCTTCATAAAACTCCAATCCCGGATTAAAAAATTTAGGAAATATATTTTTTGCATAGCGGTATTCATTATCATTGTCAAAAGCAGAATCAAGATATAGCGGCGCAAAAATGGCAATCTTGTGTTTGGGTACAGTGGTTTGTGCAATCGAAAAAGGTAATGTCGAAATA
>JANMFO010000210.1:0-3224 GCA_031374245.1 Chitinophagaceae bacterium
TAGTTAGTTACGGACATACTGCTATTAACACAGATTTTTTTAATTTTCCCGCCAGTACCCGTCAACGATATTATTTTAGGAATATGAATTCGTTAGGGGGCTATACGTATCAATACAACACAACTTCTGGCTTTTCTGCCAATGCCCCTGCAAGAGCGGCTTTTGAAAGAGCATTAGTTACCTGGCGCTGTAATACAGGGATGAACTGGCGAATCGGTACTAATACTGCTACCGGTTTTGGAGATGATGGAGTAAATGTTGTACTGTTTGACCCAACATTACCAGTAGGTGTTTTAGCAAGGGCTACAAGCAGGTTTGCTGGCAGTGCCATTCCAGGTGTTTGCGAATTACAAAATACGGTCTGGTGTGCTGATGAATTAGATATACAATTTCAGGATCCTCCTGCAGCGGGCTTTACATGGGAATATGGTCCGGCTACTCCATCATTTACTGAATATGATTTTGAGACTGTTGCTTTGCATGAATTGGGTCATCATCATGGTTTGCAACATGTAATTAATTCAGGAGCTGTAATGCACTATGCATTGGCAAACGGAAGTTTTAACAGAACACTTTCTGCCAATGATATAGCAGGGGCTAATGCCCGGATGGCTTATTCAACGGCTGCTACCTGCTTCAATCCTGCTGCTTGTGGCTCAGGGCCGATGGTGGCAATTGCATCAGGTTCCTGTTCAACATTGCCAATCAGTATTTCCTCATTTACCGGTGAAAAAGCAGGATATTCTTTTAATAAACTTAAATGGATAACAGCACAGGAACAGAATAGCAAAGGATTTTACATTCAGCGAAGTGCAAACGGAATTTCTTTTACTGATATTGATTTTGTTGCGGGAGCAGGCAATAGCTTTCAATCCATTAGTTATACTTATGACGACAAGAAAGCAGGACCGTATGCCTGGCATTACAGACTTAGAATGGTGGATATAGACGGACAGGAAAAATTCTCTTCCATTATTTTCATAGAGGGCGAACAATCCATCCAATGGAAAGTATGGGCTGATGAAAAAGGAGATAAAATCCGTTTGTACAGCAATGCGGCTATCAATGCCAATGCACAATTGAAAGTTTTTGCAGTAAATGGTCAGCAGGTGATTTCAAAAACAGTTAGTCCCGGAGCAACAGAAATTCCTGTTGTAAATTTATCAAGAGGGTTGTATCATTTCCAATTAGTCTATGATGGGAAAATGATTTCAGGAAAATTATTACTGGGTTCGAACTAGTATATCTTAATAGCATATAAAAAATGGCTTGTCTTTTACTAAAAGACAACCCATTTTAATTTATAAGTTTACTGACTGATTACTTTCATTTCTGTTCTGCGGTTTAATGCTTTACCTGCTTCCGTTTTATTATCAGCAATAGGTTTTGTTTCACCATATCCTTTGGAGCTTAGTCGCTGTGCTGCAATATTTTTACTAACGAGATAAGTAACCACTGCTTTAGCCCTGTTATTACTTAATAAAAGATTGTCAGCAGGCTTGCCGGCATTATCTGTATGTCCGCTGATTTCGATTTTTAAATTGGGGTTTTCAGTAAGCAGCTGAATCAATTTATCCAGTTCCACCTGCGAATCTGTTTTCAGTTCAAATTTATTGACGTCAAAGAAAATATTATTGAGAACAATGCTGGCATTAGTTTCAATCGGTTGCAACAAAATATCTTTTTGATAAGTAGAATCAGGGGAAAGCCTACTCATCAAAAAGTTGTCAGAGTAAAACAAGTAGCCTTTGCGATTTACATTGAAGGCATAATCTTTTCCTACAGGTAGTGTAATAAAGTAATTCCCCGTTTCATCTGTCTGCACTTTACTGATAACTTGTTTGGTAGATAGTTCAATTAATTCAACAGATGCCGGAATTCCTTTGGCTATTTTTTTATCCAGTACTTTTCCTTTTACCCATAATGTTTTATAGGGACGAACATTTTCTGGTAGTTCAAAATTGTAAATATCATGACCACCTTTGGAATCACTTCTGTCGCTGGCATAATAGGCCGTTTTACCATCAGCGGCAATGAACAAAGTTCCTTCATCATTAATGGTGTTAATAGGATAGCCAAGGTTCATTGGTTTGCTCCATACACCACCCGGCCCTTTTCTTGCATAAAACAAATCATTACCACCATAGCCTTGCAATCCGTTGGATGTAAAATATAATGTTTGATTATCGGCATGTATAAAAGGACACTGGTCATCACCGATTGTATTTATTTCTGGCCCCAGGTTTTCCGGGTCACTCCAGCGGCCATTTGATTGCATATGACAAACATAAATGTCACTACCGCCAAGACCACCAAAACGGCGGCTGGCAAAAAACAAATCTCTTTTATCGGGAGATAAGCAAGGTTGCGAATCCCATTGGTCAGAATTTACTCTGCCACCCAAATTAACTGCTTCACTCCAGCCTTGTGGCGTGAGGTAGGAAATATAAATATCAAAATTACCGAATCCCTGTTGGCGACCATTGGCAGTAAACACCAACCATTGCCCATCCTGCGAAATATTTTGTCCCGCTTCATTTTGTGGTGTATTCACATCTCCTTTTAATGATTGTGCTTTATCCCAACCAATGGCTGTTTTATTACTGGAGAAAAAATCTTCGTTATAATTATTCAATCTTCTGGTAAAAACAAATTCTTTTCCATCAATTGTTAACGAAGGAAAATATTCCGGTTCAGCCGTATTTATTTCGCCACCCATATTTTGTGGAGCAAAGACATAGTTTTTTACCGTATTCTTTTTAGCAAATTCAATCGCAAATTCATAACAATGTTTGCGAAAGATGGCTGCTTTGTAAGTGGCACCTGTTTGCGGTGGATTTTTATCCAGCAGTTGATTGATAGCAGTTAGAGCTTTTTCAAATTCACCCTGTCCCGCCCGGTTGATGGAGTAAGGAAGTTTATATTCTATTGTATAATCAGAATCAATAGCAAATGCTTGTTCATAATATTTACTGCTGCTGCTGTAGTTTTTTATTTGTCCGAATACACCGGCCAATGAAAGATAAGCATCTACATAATTTTTATCAGCTTCAATAGCCTGTTGTAAAAGCCCTGCTGCACTGGCCAGATTGCCATCCTGTGCCCGTTCCATCGCCTGGTTGTATAGTAAAACTGCTTTCTTATTTACTTTCTCAGGATTATATTGAGAAAAAGAAGTATTTAATGTAAGAAGTAAGATGGTAAAAAGTAATAGTTTTTTCATT
>JANMFO010000255.1:0-12721 GCA_031374245.1 Chitinophagaceae bacterium
CTGAATGATAAGAATGAGTTATTCACGATGATGCAAAAGCATTATGAATATACAGGCAGCACAGTAGCAAAATTCATATTGGATGATTTAGATAACCAGTTAAAGAATTTTATAAAAGTATTTCCCACTGATTATAAAAAAGCACTTGCAGCTAAAAAACAAACAGTACAAGTTGGAAAATAATTTCCTTGTCTTTTGTTGAGTAAAGAACAGAAAGATGAAGAGTGCGACGCAACAAAAGTTCAATCAGGGAACTGGAGCTGGTAAATAAAAAAAAGAAAAATTAATAAACTTAGACATGGGTAAGCCAACAGGATTTATTGAATTTAAGAGGGAGATGCCGGGTAAAAAACCGGTGGGAGACAGACTACAACATTACAACGAGTTTGTAGATAAATATGCTGACGAAAAATTGAATCAGCAGGCGGCCCGTTGTATGAACTGCGGTGTTCCATTTTGTCATAGCGGATGCCCGTTAGGCAATGTGATACCGGAATTTAATGATGCGGTATATAAACAAGATTGGAAAGAAGCTTATGATATTCTTTCTTCTACGAATAATTTCCCTGAATTCACAGGTCGAATTTGTCCTGCCCCCTGCGAGTCGGCTTGTGTGTTAGGCATAAATCAGCCACCTGTGGCTATTGAAGAAATCGAAAAACATATTATTGAAATAGCATTTGAAAAAGGTTTTGTAAAATCGAAGAAACCAAATCTGCGTTCCGGAAAAAAAGTAGCAGTTATTGGTTCTGGCCCTGCGGGGTTGGCTGCTGCTGCGCAATTGAATTTTGCTGGTCACTTGGTAACGGTGTTTGAAAGGGATGATGCGCCGGGTGGTTTGTTGCGTTATGGTATCCCGGATTTTAAATTAGAAAAATGGGTAATTGACAGACGAATAAAAGTAATGGAAGAAGAAGGCATTGTTTTTAAATGTCATGCCAATGTGGGTGTGAATATTAGCATCAATGATTTGCTTCGTGAATTCAATGCAATTGTATTGGCAGGTGGCAGCACGACGCCAAGAAATTTATTTATACCCGGAAGAGAATTAAATGGTGTTCATTTTGCCATGGACTTTTTAAAACAGAACAATAAGAGAGTTGCAGAAAAAGACTTTCTGGCCAATGCTGGTGTGGAAAGTAATGTACTGGATGAAGAAGTGCTGGCAACAGGTAAGAAAGTAGTGGTGATTGGTGGTGGTGATACAGGCAGCGATTGTGTAGGTACATCTAACCGTCATGGTGCAATATCTGTTACTCAATTTGAATTGATGCCAAAGCCTCCGGAAGACAGAACGCCTTTTATGCCCTGGCCTACATTTCCGATGGTATTAAAAACAACTTCATCGCATGAGGAAGGGGCAGCCCGCCAATGGGCCGTCGCTACAAAAGAATTTATAGGCGATGAAAATGGCAAATTGAAAGCATTAAAAATCGTTGATCTGGAATGGAAAATCATTGATGGAAGGCCGGCCCAGTTTGTTGAAGTTTCTGGAAGTGAAAGAGAAATTCCCTGCGAACTGGCTTTACTGGCAATGGGTTTTGTGCATCCCCAGCATATAGGATTTATTAATGACCTCGGCATTGAACTCGATGAAAGAGGCAATATAAAAGCAACTGAAAAAGACTATCGCACCAATATTTCCAAAACATTCACAGCTGGCGATATGCGCCGCGGCCAGAGCCTTGTGGTTTGGGCCATCAGTGAAGGCCGGGAATGCGCCAGAAAAGTAGATGAATTTCTGAATAGTAATAATCTGTCTGTACTTGAAACCAAAGATTCTATATTGAGGTTTCAGACCGTATAGAGAGCTTCGATTTATTTTGATTTCCTGATCTTTCGATGTATTAATGGATAACTTAATTAATTATTTTCAATTAAGTTATCCATTTTTTATGCATTTTATTAACACAAATGACTAAACTAACACCTGTTAATGTAATAAAATCATATTTTTATTCATAATAATACAAATTAACATTTTATTTAATTTAAAACAAAAGCAAGCTATGAGTAAAAGAAAAGCAAAACAGATCTTGCCATTCGTCCTATTGGTTTTGGTTGCTATTATTGCCATGTTTATTAAGCCTACAGCTGATTATGTTCCCGGAGCAGCCGACCCGCAATACAGCTCTTCTGATATTGCCTGGGTCTTAGTTTCTACTGCTTTAGTATTTTTAATGACACCAGGTCTTGCCTTTTTTTATGGAGGAATGGTGAATCGTAAAAACGTTATTTCAACAATGATAAAAAGCGTTGTTGCTGCAGGAATTATCGGTGTTCTTTGGGTGGTTTGCGGGTTTAGTCTTGCGTTCGGTGAGTCAGTAGGTGGCTTCATTGGCAACCCTGCCACTTACGCTTTCTACGATGGTGTAAAATCTGGTGCACCCTGGCCATTAGCTAATACCATTCCATTATCACTATTTTCTCTTTTTCAACTAATGTTTGCGATTATCACACCAGGATTGGTTGTAGGTGCTGTGGCAGAACGTATCCGATTCACTTCTTACGTTTTATTTATTGTTCTTTTTGCATTATTGGTTTATTCACCGGTTGCACACTGGAGCTGGCATCCCGAAGGTTTTCTTGCTAAAATGGGAGCCTGGGATTTTGCCGGTGGAACTGTAGTACATATAACAGCAGGTTGTGCAGCATTAGCCGGAGCTATGGTATTAAAAAGAAGAAAATCCCATATAGAACGAAAAGAAATTCCGCCCGCCAATGTGCCTTATGTTTTAATTGGTACTGGTTTACTTTGGTTCGGATGGTTTGGTTTTAATGCAGGTTCTGCAGTTGGTGCCACTCCATTAGCAGTAAACGCATTTGGTACTACTACCACTGCTGCATCTGCTGCAGGTCTTGCATGGATGTTCTTTGATATAATAAAAGGTAAAAAACCATCTGTCCTTGGTTTTTGTATTGGTGCTGTAGTTGGTTTAGTTGCCATTACTCCGGGAGCTGGTTATGTTGGCATCCCGCAAAGTATTATCATTGGTTTGGTTGGTGCATTAGTATCTAATATTGCAGTCAGCATCAAACAAAAATCCAAAGTGGATGATATGCTGGATGTATTTCCCTGTCACGGTCTGGGTGGTATGGTAGGCATGTTGCTTACTGGTGTTTTTGCCAGTACAGCCGTGCATGGAATAAAAGACGGGCCGCAAGGTTTGTTTTATGGTAATCCGGAATTCTTCTTTACACAGTTAAAAGCTATGGCGATTGTAGCTGCATACAGCTTCACTGTTTCATATGGCATATTTAAGTTTATCAACTTTGTTATTCCGATGAGAGTAAGTGAAAGTGAAGAAGAAGAAGGCTTAGATGCATCACAACATGATGAAAAATATTTACAAGGCCATTTATTGGTAAATTCAAAAGGCCTGGAAGAAAAATCTGTAGAAATCTGATTCTAAAACCTATATTAAATGGAAAAAGGCACTGCCTAATTGGTATAACCTTCTCGTAAAAGCTTATACCTGCAGTGCCCTTTTCTTCACATTAAAAATGCAATACAATGTTACAAAAATTATTTGTGGCAGCCATAGGCATGCTGTCGTTAAATTTCGCAAATGCCCAAACCGCATCAATCGTTAATACACCAGATTCGGCAACCATAGCCCCGGAAGAAGCAAAGAAAGAACCGACCCTTACAATTAGTGGCTCCGTAGATGCTTATTATAAGGTGGATTTTGCGAGTACAAAAGCAAATACTTATACTAGTTTTACCCAAACCCATAATTCGTTTTCATTGGGTATGGCCAGCGTAAAATTGGAGCACAAAGGTGGTAAAGTAGGTGCTGTGGCTGACCTGGGATTCGGTCCAAGGGCTAAAGACTTTTCATACAATGATAATGGCATTACACAAGCTATCAAACAACTTTATGTAAGCTACTCACCTGCCGACTGGATAAAGTTTACTATGGGAACATGGGGTACACATGTGGGTTATGAATTATTAGACCCTCAATTGAACCGTAACTATAGTATGAGTTATATGTTTACTAACGGGCCTTTCTTTCACACAGGTTTAAAAGCAGAGATCAGCAAAGGAAAACATGGTGTTATGATAGGAGTAGCCAATGCTACAGATTACAGAATACCACCAGATGGTTTTATCAATAAAAAATTTCTCATAGCACAGTATACATTTGCTCCGACTGACAAATTAAAATTCTATCTGAATTATGCAGGGGGAAAGAATCCTGATACATCAACAGTAAACCAGTTCGATGCGGTGATAACTGCCAAAATAAGTGATAAGTTCAATATCGGTTATAATGGTACAATTAATTCCACAAGGTTTTGGGATGGGACTAAAAACATTGAGAGCCAATCCTGGTGGGGCAATGCACTTTATCTTAATTTTGATCCACAACCCTGGTTCGGACTTACTTTACGTGGTGAATACTTCAGTGATAAAGATAATTTGAAAATAAAAATAAATCCTGATGGCTGTAATATTTTTGCCACCACATTATCAGCCAATTTCAAATCAGGCGGTTTCACTTTTATTCCAGAATTTCGGTTGGATAATTCAAATAAAGAAACATTTATTGATAAAGCTGGTGCCCCGAATAAAGCAGCAGCCAATTTTCTGTTTGCAGCTGTTTATTCCTTCTGATAAAGAAAAATTGGTCTAGTAAGATTTTCATATGGCAAGCAATCGTTAGAGGCCTTCTGTTTCTACAGAAGGCCCTTTTTTATACTAAAGGTTCTTGCTGGCTCAGGCAATGAAAACTGCCCAATCCCCATATAATATCAGTGGAATCAATACCAACGACTTCTCTGTCAGGAAAACATTGCTGGATAATTTGTAACGCCGTATCATCTTTATCTGAACGAAAGGTTGGAACAATAACAGATTTGTTGGCGATATAAAAATTAGCATACGAACAGGGAAGCTGCTGGTCTTCATATATCAGTTCGTCAGGCATTAGCAATTCCACAATATTCAACTGCTTGCCATTCAATAACCGCATGGCTTTTAGTTGCTTTAAATTATGCTGCAATAAATCATAGTTCTCATCCTTCTTATTCTCTTCAATAACAGTTATAACGGTGTCTTCATTTACAAAACGAACCGTATCATCAATATGTCCATCGGTATCATCACCAATAATTCCTTCATCCACCCAAAGTATTTGTTCCATGCCATAGTAATTACATAAATACTCTTCTATTTGCTCTTGGTTGAGATGAGGATTACGGTTAGGATTTAATAAGCAGGCAGTTGAAGTCATCAATGTTCCTTTTCCATTAAACTCCACAGAGCCGCCTTCCATTACAATACCGGGATTAAAAACAGGAATATTAAAATGCTTTCCTATCAATGTCGGAATCACATCATCTAAATCATACGGCGGATATTTATTGCCCCAGGCATTATAACCCCAGTCAACAATTACTTTCTTTTGTTTCGCAGCAGGATTTATTAAAAATGCAGGACCATGATCCCTGCACCATGCATCATTAGTTGAATGAAAGAAAAATTCGACTTTTGCTAAATCAACATTTTGCTTTTGCAAGTGACCAATGGTAAATAATTTCATTGCCTCGTCAATCACATTGATACGAACCAATTCTCCTTTAGTCAGTTCTTTAATAAACTTAGAATACGAAGGATAAATCGTATCAATCTTTCCCGGCCATGATGCTTCTTTGTGTGGCCAGCTTAGCCAGGTAGCAATATGTTTTTCAAATTCAGCTGGAAAATAATAACCTAATTCTTTTGGAGTTTTGCCCCCATCCCCTAAAGGGGAGTTATTCAACGACCCCAATTTTTCAATAATACTCATTAGAGAAAATTAAATTTTGAAAGCGAACACTTTTATTTAGAGATTCTAATCCCCCTTTAGGGGATAGTGGCTACTCTTCGTCTATAAAACGTTTGGTAATAGGCTGGTAAGAATCAATTCTTCTATCTCTCATAAAAGGCCAGTGTGTTCTGTATTGATCAGTTTTAGCTAAATCAATTTCTAAGACTTTTACTTCTTCTTCTTCATGTGATGCTTTGTAAAGAATAGTACCAAAAGGATTGGTGATAAAAGAACCGCCCCAGAATTTCATGGCACCGTTTTGCTCCAGCCCTACCCTGTTTACGCTAACCACATGCACACCATTGGCTACTGAGTGACTGCGTTGAATAATTTGCCAGGCATTGTATTGTTCCGTATTCATTGCTTCATCCTGTGATGTAGCCCAACCAATAGCAGTTGGGTAAAATAAAATCTCTGCTCCCATCAGGGCTGTAATTCTTGATGCTTCCGGATACCATTGATCCCAGCAGATGAGAACACCAATAGTAGCAAATTTTGTTTTGAAAACTTTATATCCTAAATCGCCGGGAGTAAAATAAAATTTCTCGTAATAAGCCGGATCGTCCGGAATATGCATCTTGCGGTATTTACCGAGGTAGCTTCCATCAGCATCAAGCACCGCAGTTGTGTTATGATAAATGCCTTGTGCCCTTTTTTCAAATAAAGAAGCAATGATTACGACACCCAACTCACCAGCTACTTTTTGTAACGCATCTGAAGAAGCCCCGGGAATTGGTTCTGCCAGTTTGAAATTTTCATAATCTTCCACATCACAGAAATATAAAGAGGTAAATAACTCCTGCAGACAAACAATCTGTGCGCCATCAGCAGCAGCTTTCTTAACGCCTTCAATTGCTTTGCCTAAGTTTTCTTCCTTACTATTGGTGCAACTCATTTGCACCAGGCCGACTTTTACTTTACTCATCTTTTAGAATTGAAATGCAAAAATAATAGATTTAGAAATCTTTCATATTTTCTTAGAAAATGAAAATATTTACTCAGAATTTTTATTTCTCGATTTTTCAGTTCTAAATCTTTCGATAGATTCATCATATTCGTTTTGAATAACTTCTTTTCGAGGAACAACTTCAACTTTTGGGTAAATATCAAGAGCTCTTTTGAAATATAAAGCCGCAATAGAGTCATTAACAAATGTGTTTAATAACCCGATATTAAAATAGCAACTCCCTTTTCTATAGTTCAGCTCAACTGATTTTAAATAATCCTGAGTTGCTTGACTATTCTTATGCATTCTTCCATAGACATTACCTCTGCCAAAATAATAACCTCCGTTTAAACTATCCTCTTTAATTAATTGATTGTATAAGTTGATAGCCTGATTTAAGTGATTTAAGTCTCCGAAATTAGAAGCTTCATAAGCTTTGTTTTCCAAGTCACTTATTGATGCTTTAGAACCAAACTTAGAGTTCTCCTTTTTCAGATTTGTTTCTGACTCTGTAGTACCAGAATTACAGGAAAAATGAAAAACAACAGATATCAATATTAAAATCTTCTTCATAAAATATTGAGTTTATAAAATTCCTACGCAGAATTCCTTCCCGCATTAATAATACCAAACGAACAACGCATCGCTAACTTCTCATAAGTTTCCTTTACTGCCGGTGCCTGTATCAGTTGTTCATCCAGCTCCCTTATTTTGGTAATCGCATATTGCTGTATAGTCAGCAATGGCAACACTATTCTTTCCCGCATCTGGATTGACAACTGCTCAACCGGATAATCCGCCATCAAATCCGGCTGCCCCGTTATTTTTCGCAGGTACTCACGGGTCAGTTCATATTCATCATGTATCATCTGCCAGATATCGCCAAACTGTTTATGCTTTGCCAAAAATGCCGTTAATGGAAAGAATGATTTCATCATTGCCATTTCACAATTATCCAATAGTGTTTTAAAAAACAATGACTGGTGATATAGCTTTTGCAATTCCAGCAACTTTCCTTTCTTTTCCATTTCCTTCAAGGCAGAGCCAACACCATAATAGCCGGTTACATTTTGTTTCAACTGGCTCCACGAACCTGCGAAAGGAATAGCTCTTAAATCTTTTAATGAGAGTCCTGATGAAGTTCCTCTCTTGGCAGGCCGGCTGCCAATATTTGTTTCACTATAAAACCGTAAGGGGCTTACCTGTAATAAATAATCTGCCAGGTAAGGATGGTCTTTCAATGATTTGTAAGAGTTGTAACTCACCTCAGATAATTCCTGCAACAATTCTTCTTCCCTTTCACTGAGTGTGATGTGACGGTTGGAGAACAGGTCGTTGGAAATACCCGCATTCAGCAATTGTTCAATATTAAACTGTGCTGCATCAATGGTTCCAAAGTTAGAACTCACTGTTTGTCCCTGCACCGTAAGTTGTATTTCTTTATTCGAAATATTATGCCCCATGGAAGCATAAAACTTATGCGTCTTTCCTCCGCCTCTAGAGGGCGGGCCGCCCCGACCATCAAAGAATATTACATCCACGCCATACTCTCTTGATATTTTGGTAAGGCCTTCTTTAGCTTTATAAATGCTCCAGTTCGCCATCAGGTAACCACCATCTTTGGTTCCGTCAGAAAAACCCAGCATAATTGTCTGCCGCTGATTTCTTCGTTTCAAATGTTCTTTGTAAACCGGGTCAGTGTACAATGTTTTCATCACTCCTACGGCATCCTGCAAATCATCTATTGTTTCAAATAAAGGAACAATATCAATGTTCATTTCTTCTTTCTTCCATCCGCTTAGCAAAAACAAGCCGTACACTTCCATTGCATTCAATGCACTGTTGCACTGACTGATGATATAGCGGTTACAACCTTCAGGTCCGTTATATTGTTGAATAGTTTTAATTGCAGCTATTGATTTTAATGTGTCTTTATGTACAGCCTCATCCAGCAATTCAGCATCCACAACTCTGTCAATAGATGAAAGCAGTTTAATTTTTTCTGCATCAGAAAGGTTTTCATAATTGGCTGGCAATCCCAGTTGTTTTGCAGCAATTGTTTCCAACACTTTTCCATGCACGGCACTATCCTGACGTATATCCAGTGTAGTAAAATGCAAACCGAATATTTCAATCTTATTAATAAGGTTGTTTACCATGTGCAGGAACAATCCATTATGCTGATGAATGATAATGTCCTTTACTTTCAGGAGTGTATCAAGAATTTCATCTTTCTTAAGATTTGTTTTATATCCCGGTATAAATAAATTATTATACAATTTATTCTCCAACTCCTGTAGCAACACTTCAACACCTTCAAAAGTCAGCCTTCTTCTCAATCGCCTTACATCGAGATAATAGCACTTGATAATAGCACCACGCAATGCATCTGCCACCTGCAATGTAATATCACTTGTTACAAACGGGTTGCCATCCCTGTCACCACCCGGCCAGAAACCCATTCGTATAATCGGGTTATTTTTATCCACCACATCCGGAAACTGGCTTTTAAATGACCATATAATTCTGCCGGCTGCCGGATAAAAAATATTTTCAAGGTACCAAACAAGGCTTACCGCTTCATCAAATGGTGTAGGCTTCTTCTTTTTAAAGAAAGCAGTTTTTCCCAGTTGCTGCAGGTACGTATTTACAAGGCTGGTATTGTTTTCGGTAAATGCTTTCGACAGGTCATTGATAATCCCCAGCACTGAGCCTGGATAAAACTGTGTAGGGTGTGCCGTCAATACCAGCCGCACAGAAAAATCTTTTAATTTTTCCGCCAGTTCATTTTCCTTTTCACTTTGTAATACTTCAGACTCCAGGTGCTTGAGAGTACCAACACCGTTCAGGTCATGTACATTTTTAAAAGCGGCGTCTTCCAGTGCATCAAACAGTACTACTTGCCTTTCTACATATTGAACAAACCGGAACAATAAATCATTCCGTTCATTTTCTTTTGTGTAAGAGGTGTGCTTGTTAAAAAAATCTTCGATTATCTGAACCGGGCTTAATTTCTTTTTATAGCCTTCCTCACAGTTATTGGATAGCAACGATAACAGTATTCCGGTTTTTTCAATACGGTGAAAAGGCAATGAGGTAAAAAGACTGTTATATAGCTGGAATTTTATTCCAACTTCGTTCCTGAATTGCTGCAAAGCCCTGTTGGATGAATGATCCATTTTGTTGGTTTAAACAGTGATTAATAATTCAGCAGGCAGCAGAGTGAAAATACTTTATTTTTTGATAACCTGCTGAGCTAGCAGTACAGCTGACCGTCAATGCAATAAAAAAAGGGTTACTAAAAAGCAACCCTTCTATAAATTTGGATTTATATCTTAAGCTTCCTTTCCACCGATCAATTTATCCTGCCATTCTTTCAATTCATCCCACTTACCTTCGGCAGCTAATGCTGCCTGTTCAGGCCAGGTTGTTGTTTCAATGGCATTGAACTGTCCTTTTCCCATATCCAGAAGAGTTTTGAGTTCCTCAGATGAGGATTTAGCCAAATCAGCATAGGTGTTGATGCCTGAGGCATGCAATGCTTTCTCTGCTTTTTCACCGATTCCTTCAATTTTCTTCAGATCATCTTTCGATTTTGCTGGTGCAGCTGGCTGCGTGGTATCACCCGCTTTGGTTTTTGCACTACCAGCACGACGGGTTTTCTTACCAGCAGCTTTCACTTCACCTTTACCCTTACCATAAATCTCGTTGAAATCAACTAACTCAATCATAGCAGTTTCAGCATTATCTCCTACACGGGCACCTAACTTAATAATACGGGTATATCCACCGGGGCGGCCACCAACTTTATCAGCTACACTTCCAAATAATTCTTTGATAGCTTCTTTATCCTGTAAATAGCTAAATACCACACGACGCTGGTGCGTAGTGTTTTCTTTTCCTTTAGTAATTAAAGGTTCTACATACACTCTTAAAGCTTTTGCTTTAGCAGTAGTAGTTACAATTCTTTTGTGTGCAATCAACTGGCAGGCCAGATTGCTGAGCAACGCATCTCTGTGTGCTTTCTTTACACCTAAATTTTTTACTTTGTCTCCGTGACGCATGACGTTTAGTTTTATTCAGTTGTACCGTGTCAGGAATTACAACCTAATGTTATAGAAATATAGTCGGGAGTCGTGAATCATTACTCCAGACTCGTTTTTAGAATTCGCTTAAATCAATACCCAGTTTAGGTAAATCCATTCCAAAGCTTAGTCCTCTTTCGAGTAACACCTGCTCAATTTCAGCCAGTGATTTTTGACCGAAGTTGCGGAATTTCATCAGGTCTTCCTGTTCGTATTGAACCAGCTCACTCAATGAATTGATTTTTGCAGCTTTCAAACAGTTGAAAGCTCTTACTGAAAGGTCTAAATCTTCTAATGGAGTTTTCAATACTTTACGCAATTGCAAAGTTTGTTCGTCTACCAGGTCTTCTTTCTTCTCTTCCTTATTATCAAAAGTGATGTTCTCATCAGTGATGATCATCAGGTGCTGAATCAGAATTCTTGATGCTTGTTTCACTGCTTCTTCCGGATGAATAGTTCCGTCAGTAGCAACTTCCATAATCAATTTTTCAAAGTCAGTACGCTGTTCCACACGGGTATTCTCGATAGTGTATTTTACATTCTTGATAGGAGTAAAAATAGAATCAATCGGAATGTAACCAAGCGGCGCATCTTTTGGTTTGTTATCTTCAGCTGGTACATAACCACGGCCTTTGCCAATAGTAAGTTCCACGTCCATTCTTGCAGAAGAATCCAATGTGCAGATTAACAAATCAGGGTTCATTATCTGGAAAGAATGGGTTGACTCACCGATCATACCGGCAGTAAATTCAGTTCTGTTCCTGATAGAAAGAATTATTTTTTCATTGGCCACTTCATGGTCAACAATTTTCTTGAAACGAACCTGTTTCAGGTTCAGGAAAATTTCCACCACATCTTCGCTAATGCCTTTCATGGTAGCAAATTCATGCTCCACACCCTCAATCTTCACACCCACGATAGCATAACCTTCCAGTGAATTCAGCAATACACGGCGAAGTGCATTACCAATAGTTACACCGTAACCGGGTTCCAAAGGACGAAACTCAAACTGAGCATCGAAATCACTTGACTTTTGTAAAATGATTTTGTCGGGCTTCTGGAAATTTAAAATGGCCATATATCAGATTTAATTTTTAAAATTTTTGTTACCAGCTTCAGTGCTACTATCATCGCCTGTTGCATCGCACTCTTGTACGTTCTGAACGTTATTCAGCTATTACTTAGAGTACAATTCAACAATCAGTTGCTCCTTGATATTTTCAGGAACACTCTCCCTTTCTGGATAAGTAAGAAAAGTACCTTTTAGTTCGGTTTCATTCCAATCCAGCCAGCTGAATTTTGGATTTTTTGCACGAACAACACTTGTAATAGAAGTTCTTCCCTTGCTACCTTCTTTAATAGTAATTACATCACCAGCTTTCATAGTGTAAGAAGGAACGTTAAGAACGTCACCATTTACTTCAATGTGCTTGTGGCTTACCAACTGACGGGCAGCAGGACGGCTTGGTGCAATACCCATACGGAATACTGTATTATCCAAACGGGCTTCACAAAGCTTAATAAGGTTCTCACCTGTTACGCCTTTAATACGGGAAGCTTCCTCAAATATTTTACGGAATTGTTTTTCCAAAATGCCGTAAGTGTATTTGGCCTTTTGTTTTTCACGAAGTTGTAAAGCGTATTCACCTAAAGTTTTACGCTTCTTCTTGTCGCCATGCATCCCGGGAGGATTGCTGTTTTTATCCAGCCATTTACCATTACCTAAAATTGGTTCACCGAAACGACGGGAAATCTTGGTCTTTGGACCAGTGTACCTTGCCATAGTTTTTATTCATTTCGATTTTTTTTGTAACGGTGCTACGATCGGTAAAAAATCGTAAAAAATAAATCGGGCACCCTTTTTTAAATGAACT
>JANMFO010000260.1:0-3879 GCA_031374245.1 Chitinophagaceae bacterium
CTTTCGTCTGCGCCAATAAGGCAACAGGCATTGATATAAGAATGGAAAGAAATATTTTTTTCATGGTCGTACTGTTTAATTGGAAAGTGATCATGGTTACGTTTTACTTTTTGGTTCCCTTCGGTACATAATAAAGCGTAACCCGGTTATCCTTGTTCAGGTATTTTTTAGCAACATTCATCAGGTCTTCACGCGTTACTTTGTTGTAACGGTTAATTTCTGTATTCACTTCATGTAACGACAACGCTGTGTTCTCTGCTAAATATTTTACACCTTGTTCCCTTGTCCATCCTTTGGTATGCAGTGCCACATCGAGTACTAAACGGCAGGCCCTCCACATTTCATAAGTTAGTTTTCCAAAAAGTGAATAAGGGTCTTTAAAGAAACCCATTTCCGTACCGAGGTATTCGCAATACAATCCCCAGCCTTCGCCGAATGCGTTTACATACAGGTTTCTTCTAAACCGCGGAAGGTTATCCAGTTCCTGTGTCAATGAAGTTTGTAAGTGATGACCGGGAACAGCTTCATGCAGTGTTAATGCTTCCAGTGCATATAGTGGCCGGCTTTTCAGATCGTAAGTGTTCACCCAATAATGTCCTGCTCTTTTACTGGTGATGGGTGCCCCGGAATAACGACCCGCTGTGTAAGTAGGTGCAAGGTGTGCTGGTACAGGTTCCACTCCATAAGGCTGTCGTGGAAGTTTGCCAAAGAATTGTGGCAGCATTCCATCTGCTTGCTTGGCGATATAAGATGCTTCTTTTAATAATTGCTCCGGTGTAGTGGCATAAAATTTTGGATCAGTCCGCAGGTAAGTAATATATTCCTGCAATGAGCCTTTGAAATTTACAGCCTTTACTACATCAAGCATTTCTTTTTTTATTCTTGCTACTTCCTGTAACCCGATTTGATAAACTTCTTCATACGATAAATCGGTGGTGGTATAATGCTGTGTCCGTTCCTGGTAATATGCCAACCCATCCGGGAAATTGGAAACACCAATTGTTGTCCTGGTTTTGGGTAAATATTCTTTATCGAAAAATGTTTTAATTTTTTTATACGATGCAACAGCATAATCCAGTACGGCTGCTTTCCCTTCCGTTGTTATGGTTGTCCAGTCTTCATCACTGATAGCAAATGGCTTTTTGGAAAAAGGTTTCCAAAAGGCACTCTTCGATACATCACTCACAATATGCTGCTCATAAGTATTTTCATACCCATTTAAAATAGCTTTGGGTTGACAGATACCCAACTGCAATCCCTTTCTCATCAACGTCAATCGTTCATCAACTGAACGGGGAATATCTTTCAACCGTTTAATATAATCTTCAAATTCTTTTTTGGTAGTCAGTACCTGCGAACCCATTCCCACAAACCGTGTATGAAATCCTTCATCAGAAAGTATTGGATTCAGGTATGATTTATACTTGTATGTTGAAATATCATCTTCCACATCATACTTGAGTAACTCAAGATTGATTTGCCCCTCAGGTGACAGTATTGATTTATCAACGCTTTTTATTGCTGAGTACAATGAATCATAAAAAACATTCCGACGCAGGAAATCTTCTTCACTGTTAGAACCCAACGGATGATTAAGCAAACTATCCCTCTTTGTTTCCCGGCTGTTAAAACCGGTGATAGCATTCAGCAGATTATTGATAATGGTATCTTTTGTTTCTGCCTTCTGAGCCGATGCAGCTGAAGCAAAGAAAAAAAATATCAATAACAACCGGTGACTTATTTTCATATTGCGCTTTTTGAAAGTTCACTATTTACCATTCTCCAGATACCCAATGGGTTTTCATTTTTTAATTCTTCCGGCAATAAATTATTGCTCCAGTTTTGAAAAGCTATTGGTCTTGCAAAACGTTTGATGGCATCTGCACCAACAGAACCAAACCTTGAATCAGTAGTAGCCGGGAACGGACCACCGTGGTGCATACTCAAACAAACTTCCACACCGGTAGGCACATTGTTTAAAATTATACGTCCGCAGATATCTTTTATGGATTCTACCAATTTATCATGAATAGTAATATCATTCTCCGTTGCCATTAATGTAGCTGTCAATTGTCCTTCCAGCTGATTAGCCACCTGCAACATTTCTTTCATATCCTTACAACGGATAACAAGTGAATAAGGACCGAATACTTCCTGGTGCAATACCGGGTTATTCAAAAACGTTTTACCTGTTGCTGATGCAATGGTTGGGCTGCCCTGGTTTAGTTCTGGTTTTGTATCACTGTATGCCACCGTTTCTACTCCCTGTTGCGATAAAGCATGATCTTTTTTCTTCCGGTAGTTTTTAAAAATTCCGGGGTGAAGCATAGTAGCAGGAGCAATTTTACTGATTTCTTTTCCCAGCTCTTCAGTAAACACTGTCAGTTCTTTACTTTCAAGCCCGATGATAAGACCGGGGTTGGTACAAAACTGTCCAACGCCTAATGTGATAGAACCCGAATACATTTTTGCAATAGCCGCCGCTTCTGTTTTCATTTTCTCCGGTAATAAAAACACCGGGTTAATGCTACTCATCTCAGCAAAAACCGGGATAGGTACTTTACGCTGATTGGCCCAATCAGCTAATTGTTTACCACCAATAAATGAACCGGTAAATCCAACTGCACTTGTATATTTATGTTCTACCAATGCCTTTCCCACTTCAAACGATGCGCCATGAACATGAGCAAAAATGCCTGCAGGCATTCCGCATTTTTCAGCCGCATGCAAAATTGCATTAGCAACCAACTCACTTGTTTGCGGATGTGCAGGATGTGCTTTTACAATAACCGGGCAACCTGCAGCAAAAGCAGTGGCCGTATCACCTCCGGCAGTGGAATAAGCAAACGGAAAGTTGCTTGCGCCAAAAACTACCACCGGGCCAAGCGGCACCAGCATCTTTCTGATGTCTGGTTTGGGTGGAGTTTTATCAGGGTTGGCCATATCAATTCTTGCTTCCAGCCACTCTCCTGCTTCACAAGCAAGGGCATATTGATTCAATTGAAAAATAGTTCTGCCTCTTTCATTTCTTAATCTTGCCTCTGGCAAATTAGTTTCCTGCATGGCAGTATGTATCAGTGCATCGCCGCAGCCTTCCAGCTCTGTGGCAATGGCACGCATAAAACCGGCCCGTTGCTTTAATGATAATTTACGGTAATCATGAAATGCTTTCCATGCCTGTTGCATTACTTTTTCAATCTCTTCTGTGCTTGCATCTTTGTACTCCATAATTATTAATTATTAATTATTAATTTTTAATTCACAACTTGGGCCTTGCAGCGATACCATCATTTATCACTTTCAAAATTCTTTCTCTTTCTTCACCCACCAATGCTAATCTCGGTGCCCTTACATATTCACTGCCGATGCCCGCCTGTGCTTCGGCCAGTTTTATGTATTGTACTAATTTGGGATGAATATCTAACTCAAGCAATGGCATGAACCAGCGGTAAATTTTTGTTGCCTCTGCAATCTTACCGGCTTTTACCAGTTTATAAATAGCCACTGTTTCAGCAGGGAAAGCACAAACCAATCCTGCTACCAATCCATCCGCACCCAATACCAATTCTTCCATGGCCAATGTATCCACACCGCAAAGAATTTTATACCGATCACCAAAACGGTTGATCAGTCTTGTTATATTGGTTACATCTCTTGTGCTTTCTTTTATGGCGGTAATATTTTTACTGCTTTGCAGGTCATCAAACATATCGGGTGTTACATCTATTTTATAATCTACCGGGTTATTATAAATCATAACCGGCAGGTCAGTTGAAGCTGCAAAAGTTCTAAAATAAGTTACCGTTTCCCGGTGATCACTTTTATAACGCATCGGTGGCAATATCATCAGCCCAACTGCACCCCATGCTTTTGCCAGTT
>JANMFO010000298.1:0-22822 GCA_031374245.1 Chitinophagaceae bacterium
CCAGGGAACTACCAAGCCCTTTGCTCCCGGAAGAAAAGGAACGGCTTTAATAATCAAACAGATGAAACCTGTTGTTATCCCAGTGGTAATAAATGGTTTTTGGAGAGCTTTTAATAAAAAAGGGTTGAAGTTTAAAAAGAAAGGGTCTGTGTTATCAGTGACATTTAAGGAGCCACTAATAATTGACTATGACGCTCCTGCCGAAAATATAATGGCCCAGGTAATGGACTCAATTGAACAAAGTAAGAAGTTCATGATGCTGGGTAAGCACCTCTGGCAGACTACTGATAAACAGCCGGTAAATTAATCTTTAAAAAACAGAGCCTTTAATTCAACTGCATCATTTGGTTTCATTTTACCTCCAAGTATTAATCTTAGTTGCCTTCTTCTTAATGCACCATCAAATAATTTTTTTTCATCCTCTGTTTCAGCAACAAGTTGGGGGACAGGACGTGGCTTACGATTTGGATCCAATGCTACAAATGTGTAATAAGCTTCGTTGCTTTTGTATTTATATTGTTGTATGATGTCTTCTCCCCATACGTTCATGTGAATTTCCATGGAAGAGTTGAATGCTCTTGTTACTTTAGCCTCTATATGTACTACATTTCCCAGTTTAATAGGATTTTCAAAAGAAATATTATCAACTGACGCAGTAACTACCGGCGAGTTGCAATGCTTCTGTGCTGATAGTGCGGCAGCAATATCCATCCAGTACATCAACCGGCCTCCCATAAGATTTCCGAATAGATTGGTGTCATTTGGTAATACCAATTCTGTCATTACAATAATACTTTCAGAAGCTCTTTTAGAATCCATAATAAGAATTTGCGTAAAGATAAGAAGCGGAAACCAGCTGACTTCAAGCTTTCTATTCTTACATTTAGGTCGTTTAGGCTATTTTTGCACTACTTTATTAATGTCGTATGAGTAATATAGCACCTGCAATTTCTTTTGATAATACTGAATTTGCTTTTGAGTATAAAACTGATGAGCAGTTAAAAAAAGCAAGATTTCTTTTTTCCATGATGGGCCAGCCATGGCTGGTAAAGATTGGTACCCGTCTCGCACCCTGGTCTATTAAAGCAGGACTTCCGGTAAAGGGGATTATCCGCAAAACCATTTTCGCACAATTTGTTGGTGGAGAAACGCTGGACGAAACAGCAGTAGTGGCAAAAAATCTGGGTAAATATAATGTTCAGGTAATACTCGATTATGGGGTGGAAGGGAAAGAGGGGGAAGACAATTTTGACCATGCCTGCGAAGAGTTTATCAGGGTAATTAATTATGCAGCTACCCAGCCAAATATTCCCTTCATGAGTGTGAAGGTGACTGGGTTTGCCCGCTTTGCTTTATTGGAGAAACTTGATACTTTAATGCATACTGCCGAAGGAACATTGATGAAACGATACCTTAAGGCGATTGAAAGTTTACCGGTATCTGAAAAAGAAGAATGGCACCGGGTTCGTCACCGGGTTATGCGGGTTTGTGAATCAGGTGCTGAAAAAAAAATAGGGGTACTAATTGATGCTGAAGAAACCTGGATACAGGATCCGGTAGATGCACTAACCATCCTGATGATGGACACATTCAATAAAGAAAGGGCTATAGTGTATAATACATTACAACACTACCGTCATGACAGGTTACAGTTTCTAAAAGATTCCTATGAAGCAGCTAAAGAAAGAAAATTTATACTGGGAGCCAAGTTGGTTCGTGGTGCTTATATGGAGAAAGAACGAAAAAGGGCTGTCGAAAAAAATTATCCCTCACCTATACAATCCGATAAGGAAAGCAGCGATAAGGATTACAATGGAGGTGTTGAATTTTGTATAGAACATATTGACCGCATTGCTTTAATTGTTGCTTCGCATAATGAAAATAGTAACCTGTATGCTGCACAACTGATGCAACAAAAAGGACTGGCGTTAAATCATCCTCACATACACTGGAGCCAGTTGTATGGTATGAGTGATAATATTACTTTCAATCTGGCACATGCAGGATGCAGTGTAAGTAAGTATCTGCCTTTTGGTCCTATTAAAGACGTAATTCCTTACCTGATGCGCCGGGCACAGGAAAATACTTCAGTTGGCGGGCAAACCAGCAGGGAATTGGGGTTGATTGAAAAGGAGTTAGGGAGGAGAAAGAATTGATTTTTTTCAGGAGCAGCGATATACTCTTCTCAGTTATCAAACTATAGAAAAGATGCGTACACTACTTTCATTTTTGGGGTTATTTATTTTTATTTCCTGCGGAAAATCTAAACAAGATTCACCTTGTACTGTTGCTGCAACAATTGTAGGAAAGTGGCAGGCTTATGAGCAATTTAGAAGCCCCGGTTCCGGTGGTAGTTGGTATCCGCTTGCCAATAATGAACGTTTTGAGGTAGTATTTAAAGCAGACGGTAGTTTTAGTTACTCTTCTAATTTTCCTGCTTCTTTTTTCTACGATAGGTTTATTGACAACACTTCGGAAGTAACCGTAGCTGCATCAGTTACTGGTAAGTCAGATACATGGTCTTATTCATTAGAAAGTGGCTGTTTGTTATCCTTAAACGTTTTTACTTGTATTGAAGGATGTGCATATAGGCTTAAAAGAATACAATAAGTGCAATAATTCCACAGCTTCCCCACATACTAGGTTTCAGCCTATTAGCATTATACCTTTTCCTTACCTTGCAGCCATGCAGCAATACCTTAATTTATTACAGCATATTCTTGATAACGGTACACATAAAACTGACCGTACCGGCACTGGCACACAAAGCTGTTTTGGTTATCAGATGCGATTCGATTTACAAAAAGGATTTCCATTGGTGACTACCAAAAAGGTTCATCTGAAAAGTATTATTCATGAATTGCTCTGGTTTTTGAAAGGAGAGACGAATATTGCTTACCTGAAAGAACATGGCGTAAAAATTTGGGATGAATGGGCAGATGAGAATGGTGAATTAGGCCCTGTGTATGGAAAACAATGGCGTAGTTGGGAAGGGAAAGACGGAAAAGTGATTGACCAGATTTCAGATCTAGTTGAACAAATAAAAAAGAACCCGGATAGCCGCCGCTTAATTGTAAGTGCATGGAATGTGGCTGAGTTGCCGGAAATGGCATTGATGCCCTGTCATAATATGTTCCAGTTTTATGTAGCTGATGGAAAATTAAGTTGCCAGTTGTATCAGCGAAGTGCCGATGTATTTCTTGGTGTTCCCTTTAATATCGCTTCCTATGCTTTACTAACAATGATGATTGCACAGGTTTGCGATTTACAACCCGGTGACTTTGTGCATACTTTTGGTGACGTACATATTTATAGCAATCATAAAGAACAGGTTAGTCTGCAATTAAGCAGAAAGCCATTTGCATTACCGTCCATGAAACTGAATCCCGCAGTAAAAAATATTTTCGATTTCAAATTTGAAGATTTCACGTTGGAAAATTATGAATGCCATCCAGCAATAAAAGCACCGGTGGCGGTATAAAAACCGTGAAGTATCTTTACTCCTGACTAATGACTACCGACTCATGAATATTTCCCTCGTCGTCGCTGCTGCTACAAATAACGCTATCGGAAAAGATGGGCAAATGCCCTGGCATTTACCCAATGATATGAAGCATTTTAAAAATGTTACATGGGGTATGCCGGTAGTGATGGGTAGAAAAACATTTGATTCATTAGGGAAAGTATTACCCGGCAGAAAAAATATTGTCATAACCCGGCAATCTGATTGGAAAGTTGAGGGAACAGTAGTAGTAAAAAGCATTGATGATGCTTTGTTTGTTGCTAAACAAACAGATGCTAAAGAAGTAATGGTTATTGGCGGTGGCGAAATTTATAAAACACTTTTTGAAAAAGCCAAACGTATTTACCTGACACGGGTAGAAGCAGAACCAGAAGCAGATACGTTTTTTCCCTCATTAAACCCGGAGCAATGGTACCTGGTAAGTCAAAAAAATCATGAGGCAGATGAAAAAAATGCTTACAATTATTCTTTTCAGGTTTGGGAAAGAATTTGATAGATAGTTTTATAATGGGTAAATGAAAATATCCGGGAAGTAGAAACAGTCATTCAATCAATTATCCATTCAATTTTAATGTATAATCATTTTCAATTAGGCTTTAAGTACCTTAGCTACTATCTTTCTGCTTCCAATGGCAAAGGCCATGGAATGCATTCCCCATTTATTTTCCATTTCATTACGAAAGTGCTCAATGAAAAAAAACACTACAAGGAATTTGAAACAGTAGAAGCATTGCGAAAAGAAATGCTTGAAGATGAGACTGTCTTAAACATTCGGGACTTTGGTGCTGGTTCATCTATTACAAAAACCAATCAGCGGACTATTTCTTCCATTGCTAAAAATGCTGCCAAGCCAAAAAAGTTCGGGCAGCTATTATTCAGAATGGTAAAAGCCTATCAGCCTGAAACGATTCTTGAATTAGGAACATCGTTAGGTATCACCACTTCTTATTTATCCTTGGCAAAGCCAGATGCCCGGTTAATAACAATGGAAGGGGCAAACGAAGTAGCTGGTATTGCCAGTAAAAACTTTAAAGAATCAGGACTAGGAAATATTACAATAGAACAAGGAAATTTTGACAATACATTACCTGTTGTCATTCATGGACTGTCATCCGTAGACTTTGCCTTTCTCGATGGCAACCATCGACAGCAACCCACCGAAAACTACTTTTATCAATTGCTTTCTAAAATCAACAACCATTCAATTCTCGTCTTCGACGATATCCATTGGAGCAAAGAAATGGCAGCTGCGTGGGATACTATTAAAAGCCATCCTTCCGTCCGGTGCACAATTGACTTATTCTTTATCGGTATTGTGTTTTTCAGGCCCGAATTCCATGAAAAACAGCATTTTACCATCCGATTTTAATATTCACTATCTTCGGCCGAAATCCAAAAAATCGTTTTCCCCTTATGACAATCGGCATATTGAAAGAACCCGCCCATGAGACAAGAGTTTCACTTTTGGCTGAAGCGGTAGCGACACTTACCAAAAAGAATATTACTGTTCTTATAGAAACAGATGCTGGTGCAAAAGCTTTTTGCAGCAACGCAGATTATGAAAAAGCCGGTGCACAAATCAAAAACCGAAATGAAGTTTTAGCTTCTTCTAATATCATTTTAACTATTCATGCTGTAGAGTCAACTGATACCGTAGAACTCACATCTGACATCCTCATTGGTGTATATCAACCCTTATTCAATGCAGATGCAATGAAGCAATGGGCTTTAGCAAATGTTACAACTTTTTCTCTGGATATGTTGCCCCGCACTACAAGAGCACAGGCAATGGATGTGTTAAGCTCACAGGCAAATATTGCCGGATACAAAGCGGTATTGACGGCTGCTAATTCTTATGGAAGATATTTTCCCATGTTTATGACTGCTGCCGGAAGTATAGCACCTGCTAAGGTGTTGATTCTTGGAGCAGGTGTAGCGGGGTTACAAGCCATTGCCACCGCAAAAAGATTGGGAGCTGTTGTGGAAGTATTTGATACGAGACCAGCTGTGAAAGAAGAAGTAATGAGTCTCGGTGCAAAATTTATTGAGGTGGAAGGTGCAGCTGATGCCAGCAAAGCTGGTGGTTATGCAGTAGAACAATCAGAAGATTTTATGCAGCGCCAAAAAGAAAAAATTGCAGCCAGCATTGCCAAAGCAGATATCGTTATTACTACGGCGCAGATACCAGGGAAGAAAGCCCCCATACTTGTTACTGAAGAAATGATACAGGCTATGCGGAATGGTTCCGTGATTATAGACCTTGCTTCAGCTACCGGTGGTAATACACCAGTTACAAAAAACAATGAAACTATTAGTTATAACGGGGTGACAATTATTGGCAACTCCAGTTTGCAATCCACTATGCCAAGTGATGCCAGCAAATTGTATGGCAAGAATGTGTTGAACTTTTTACAACTCATCATAACCAAAGAAGGTGAAATAAATTTGAATTGGGAAGATGATTTGGTGAAAGGAAGTTGCATTACGCATAATGGCGAAATTATTCATGAACGCTTAAAGTAATTGTATGGAATCAATATTGAATTGGATAACCGTTAACCAGCAAACAATCTACATCGTCATCCTGATGATATTTGTAGGGATAGAAGTGATAGGCCGTGTGCCGAGTGTATTGCATACCCCACTGATGAGTGGTGCTAATGCAATTCATGGTGTGGTTATCATTGGTGCAATAATCGTTATGGGTAAAGCAGAGAGTAATGATTACCTGGCCCTGGTACTTGGTTTCCTTGCAGTGATATTAGGAACACTTAATGTGGTAGGTGGCTTTGTAGTGACAGACAGGATGCTTGAAATGTTTAAGAAGAAGAAAAAGTAATACGAATAAACTTTATGGAACTTGATATACTTACACTTTGTTACCTTATTGCTTCGGTAACTTTTATTCTTGGCCTGAAAATGTTATCCAATCCTGTTACGGCAAGAAAGGGAAATCTTGTTGCAGCAGCGGGTATGACGGTTGCTATTGTTGCTACAATTTTTTTGTACAGGGATGAAACCGGAAATAAACTACATAATTATGGATGGATATTTGGTGGAATAGCAATTGGCGCTATCATTGGAACATTAGCTGCTAAAAAAGTGAAGATGACGGCGATGCCGGAGATGGTGAGTTTATTCAATGGAATGGGAGGAGCTTGTGCCGCATTGATTTCAGCCGCAGAATTTTATCATATCTACCGGGCACACGAAGGTGCTGGTTCTACTCCGTTTTCTGACCTGGTACCCGTAGGTTATTATATTACAATTGTAGCAGGTGCTATTATAGGAACAGTTTCTTATACAGGAAGTATTATTGCATGGGGTAAATTAAATGGCCGTGTAAAAGACTTTTCATTCAAGGGACAGCATATCGTAAATATGTTTGTGCTGGCCTTAGTGGTTGTTTCTGCTGTTATTGCTTATCGGTCAAATATTGGGAACATGTTTATTCCTTTTATGTTGATAGGCTTATTTGCATTTGTATATGGAATACTATTCGTGCTGCCAATCGGGGGTGCTGATATGCCGGTGGTTATTTCAATATTAAATTCTTTTACCGGTGTGGCAGCCGCCTGCGGTGGTTTTCTGTATGATAACAAAGCGATGCTGACAGGTGGTATTCTTGTTGGTGCTGCTGGTACATTACTCACTATCCTGATGTGTAAAGCCATGAACCGTTCACTGGCCAATGTATTAATTGGTTCATTTGGTGGCGGTGCCAAAGCAGGTCCTGCAGGAGACAAGCAGCAAGGTGCTTATAAAGAGATATCGCTGAGTGATACAGCGGTAGTGATGAGCTATGCTCATAAAGTGTTTATTGTTCCGGGATATGGTTTGGCGGTGGCGCAGGCACAACATGCTTGTCATGATTTAGAAAAATTATTGGAAAGTAAAGGTGTGGAAGTAAAATATGCTATTCATCCGGTTGCGGGCCGTATGCCCGGCCATATGAACGTATTGCTGGCTGAAGCTGATGTACCGTATGAAAAGTTATTGGAAATGGAACAGGCCAATGAAGAATTTCCCTCTACTGATGTGGTGCTGATACTTGGTGCTAATGATGTGGTGAATCCTGCTGCCAAGACTGACCCGTCTTCTCCTATTTATGGGATGCCTATATTAGATGTAGAACTGGCCAAAAATGTTATTGTAAATAAAAGAAGTATGAAGCCGGGCTATGCCGGTATTGAAAACGATTTATTCTTTCAAAAGAAAACTTCTATGTTGTTTGGTGATGCAAAGAAAGTTTTGCAGGATTTGATTGGGGAGATAAAGAATCTCTGATGAATTGAAACGTTGTATCTTCTGAATAGAATTACAGAACGTACAAGAGTGCGACGCAAGGGACGATGCTTAAAGAACTGAAGTTGGTAAAATAAAAAGTATTCCTCTTTCTCTCTTTTTTCTCTGGGCGAGGCATTAAAATTTAAAAATATACACACATGAAATATTTCAAACTTGTTTTGTTGTTCTTGTTTATTACAACTACAGCCAATGCTCAATAGATTATGGGCTTTACTGATGCTACTGCGGTGAAGCAAGTGGATTGGGAAAAACAATTTGATGCGCAACTGAGTGCAAAAAACCAGGATACCTGGATGCAGTTTTTGACTTCACATCCGCATCACATCAGTTCGCCGCAGGGGAAATTAAATGCTGAATACATGGCGGGGCTTTTCAAGTCATGGGGTTTTCAAACTGAAATAGCAGAGTATAATGTGTTGTTCCCAACACCAAAGTTCCGGTTGCTGGAACTGCTGGGGAGTAAGCCATATAAAGCAAAGCTGGAAGAATCAACATTAAAAGAAGATAAGACAAGTGGACAGAAAGCTGAGCAATTGCCATCATACAATGCGTATTCCGCCGATGGTGATGTGACGGCGGAATTGGTTTTTGTGAACCGTGGCATTCCGGCTGACTATGATGAACTGGAAAGAATGGGTGTGAGTGTGAAAGGTAAAATTGTGATTGCAAAATATGGCGGATCGTGGAGAGGTATAAAACCAAAAGTAGCAGCAGAACATGGTGCTATTGGGTGCATTATATATTCTGACCCGGAAGATGATGGCTATGCACAAGGTGATGTGTACCCCGAAGGTGCTTTTCGTCCGAAGGATGGTGTGCAACGTGGTTCGGTAATGGATATGCCGGTGTATCCAGGTGACCCGTTGACACCGGGAGTGGGTGCAACAAAAGATGCTAAACGTTTGAACAGGAATGATGCCGTAACGATTATGAAAATTCCGGTATTGCCCATTTCTTATGAAGATGCATTACCGTTATTACAATCATTGAAAGGGCCGGTGGTTCCGGCAGCATGGCGGGGTGGATTACCGATTACCTATCATGCTGGGCCTAGTTTGGAAAAAGTGCATTTGAAATTACAATTCAACTGGGATATAAAACCTTTGTATAATGTTATTGCAAAATTACCGGGCAGTGAATTTCCGGATGAGTGGATTATCCGTGGCAATCATCATGATGGCTGGGTGAATGGTGCAGCCGACCCGATAAGCGGTATGGTTTCAGAAATGGATGAAGCAAAAGCAATTGGGGAGTTGGTGAAAAAAGGATTTAAGTTGAAACGTACACTGGTGTATTGCGCATGGGATGGCGAAGAACCAAGTTTGCTGGGCTCAACAGAATGGGCAGAAGACCATCAGGAAGAATTAAAGAAGAAAGCAGTGGCCTATATTAATACCGATGGCAATAGCCGTGGATTTATTGGTGCCGCCGGTTCGCATACTTTAGAACCTTTCTTTAATGAAATAGCGAATGATGTAATAGATCCTCAAACAGGAGTAAGTATTAAGGAAAGAAAATATGCTGCTGCTTTTGTGAGTGCTGATAAAGCAGGCAGAACAAAATTGATGGGAAATAAAAATATGAAACTGGGAGCATTGGGTGCAGGCTCTGACTGGTCAGGTTTTTTACAATTCTTGGGTATTGCTTCTTTGAATCTTGGTTTTGGTGGCGAAGGCAGCGGTGGCGAGTATCATTCTATTTATGATTCTTACGACCATTTTGTAAAATTTAAAGACCCGGGTTTTCAATATGGTGTTGCCTTATCAAAAACCGCAGGCAGGGTGATGATGAGAATGGCGAATGCAGAAGTATTGCCGATGGATGTAAATAGCATGTATAAAACGGTGAATGAATATGTAACAGAATTAAAAACATTGCTGGAAACTACAAGAACAGAAACAGAGCAGGAAAATAAAATGATACAGGATAAACTGTATGATCTGGCGAAAGACCCGACCAAAGGAATTCAATCTCCGAAAACAAAAGAGGCTGTTCCTTTTTTAATTTTTAGTGGTCTTGAAAATGCGATGATGCTGTTAAAGACGGGTACGGAAGAATTTCAAAAATTATATGGCAGTAGTACACAGTTATCAGCAGACAAGCAAAAAGAGTTGAATGCAATTCTTTTTAAAGTAGAAAGAAGTTTGATTAATGAAAAAGGATTACCTCGACGATCATGGTATAAGCACCAAATATATGCTCCGGGATATTATACCGGATATGGAGTAAAAACATTACCAGGCATCAGGGAAGCAATAGAAGAACGTAGCTGGAAAGAAGCACAGGAGAATATTGAAATCGTTTCCAGAACAATGGAAGCCTATACTTCACAAGTACAGCAAGCGATTAATTTATTGATAAAGAAACCTTTCTAACGATTGTAGCTATAGTTTTGCAGCATGCAATTGCCCGAACAGTTATTGAAATCATTGGAATCTGTCAAAGGCTTCGACAAAGAAGCTTTTGACAAGGTTCATCAATCAGGTGAGCAGGTAACTTCAGTTCGTTTCAATCCAGCAAAGTCGTCAATAGTGAATGGTCAATGGTCAATAAACGACCCTCTTCACTCTTCACTATTCACTATTTACTCAACTATTCCATGGACTGAGTTCGGTTACTACCTCGAATCCCGTCCATCCTTCACTTTCGACCCACTCTTTCATGCAGGTACGTATTATGTGCAGGAAGCCAGCAGTATGTTTTTAGAACAGGCAATGAAACAAACTGTTGATTTAACGAAGCCAATAAAAGTATTGGACTTATGTGCTTCGCCGGGTGGTAAGTCAACACATATTCAATCACTCATTCCAAAAGATAGTTTGCTGGTGTGTAATGATGTGATACGTTCAAGATCTAATGTGTTAAAAGATAATATCATCAAATGGGGTTGTGAAAATGTAGTGGTTACTAATAACGACCCGAAGGATTTTTCAAAACTGGAAAATTATTTTGATGTAATTGTGGTGGATGCTCCGTGCAGTGGTAGTGGTTTATTCCGTCGTGATGCAGAAGCGATAGAAGAGTGGAGTGAAAATAATGTAGCATTATGCTCGCAGCGGCAACAAAGAATATTGGCAGATGTTTGGCCGTCTTTGAGAAAAGATGGAATCCTTATTTATTCCACTTGTTCATACTCTAAAGAAGAAGATGAAGAAATATTAGATTGGGTAGCCGGTCAACTGGCAGCTGACAACTGTCACCTGAGCATAAACAGCGACTTTGGAATAATAGAAACGGGATCAACTAAAGAAAACACCGGTTACAGGTTCTGGCCGGATAAAGTAAAAGGAGAAGGATTTTTCCTGGCCTGCTTTAAAAAAATGGATGGAGAAAACGACGATGCATTCCGTTACAGAAAAAAGCCTGAAGCGGTTACAAAAAAAGAAATAGAGTTTGTCGAAAAATGGGTGAAAACAGATGGCAAAGAATTTATCAAGTATGAAAATACAGTATATGCGTGGCCGGAAAATTTGGTTAGAGATTTTAGCTTTCTGCTAGAACAGGTCCGTGTTATTTATTCCGGCGTATTGGTGGGAGAACTGATGCGGGACAAACTGGTGCCGGACCATTCACTGGCCATGAGTAACATGGTGGCAGATTCAATACCCCGGACAGAACTGGAGAAAGAACAGGCTATTAAGTACCTGCAACGGAAAGACCTGAAAATTGAAGCAACTAACAAAGGCTGGCAATTAGTTACATATAAGGGGCATCCCCTTGGCTGGGTGAACGTTTTGCCCAATCGTATTAATAATTATTATCCCAAAGAACTGAGGATATTAAAAGAGCATTAAACTGCCGGGAAAAGCAAAAAATCCACATCTTTGCAGCCAAATCTTGTCGGTATGAAGAAGTTCCTGTTCTCTTTCCTGGCTTTTCTTTTTGCAGTTCAGTTTGCCGCAGCACAAAAGAAAGACCTGATGCTGAAAAGCAGCGATAAAGGCCTTTACCTTGAACATAAAGTAGTAGCCAAAGAAAGTTTTTTTTCAATCGGACGGCTTTACAACTTACACCCCAAGCATCTCGCTTCTTTCAATAAATTGGATATGACCAAGGGTATTTTTATTGACCAGGTGATGCGGATACCTTTAACAGATACAAATTTTACCCAGCAGGGAAATAACGGTACACCTGTTTATTACAAAGCAGCAGATAATGAAGGTTTGAGTAAAATAAGCAGTGTTAATAATAATGTTGCGGTAGCAAATCTGCGCAACTGGAATAATCTTACGAATGACAATTTAAGTTCCGGCGCAAAACTTATTGTTGGTTTTCTCAAGACAAAAGAAATGCCTTCGATAACAATTACAACGGTAGTGAAGCAAAATGATCCTGTTGTAAAGACGGAAGAGAAACCAGTAGTAACAAAACCAGAAGAAAAACCTGTAGTTAAAACAGAAGAGAAGCCGGTTGTCGTTACACCAAAAGTTGAAGAAAAGCCAGTAGTAAAAACTGAAGAACCTGAAAAAGTTACCACACCTGTTATTATTAAAACAGAAGAAACTAATGTAGCTACAGTTGAGCAAGGTTATTTTAAAGGGTCATTTGAACAGCAGCTGAAAGTAAGCCCTCTTTCAAAAAATGAAACAGTTACATCCGGTATTTTTAAAACAGCAAGTGGCTGGCAGGATGCAAAGTATTATTTGCTGATAGATAAAGTATCACCCGGGACTATCGTAAAAGTGATTAACCCAACGAATAATAAAGCTGTGTACGCAAAAGTATTGGGCGAAATGAGTGGTATCCGCCAGAATGAAGGGCTGAATGTCCGCATCAGCAATGCAGCTGCTTCGGCGCTGGATATTACTGAGCAGGATAAGTTTATTGTGAAGGTGAATTATTAAACTGCCGAATCCTCAGGACGAAACTTTAGAATCGGTAACCACGAAGAAATTCTTCTACACTCATTTTTTTCTTTCCCTCCAGTTGTATTTCCAAAAGATGCAGGTAGCCATCTGCGCAGGCAATCTTTAAAAATGTTTTTCCATCAGTTTCGTATTCACCTTCTGGATGGGTTGGGAAAACGATTTCCTTTTTTGCTTTATAAATCTTCAGCATCTTTTCATTCATCACGGTGAAAGCGGCAGGATAGGGGCTTAAGCCCCTTACTAAATTGAATATAGTTGAGACTGGTTGGCTCCAGTTTATTCTGCAGGTGTCTGTATGAATTTTTGGTGCATGCTTCATCGATGTCTGACGGTCTCCGTCTGACATCGTTGCTTGAGGAGTTTCATGTAAACTTCCTTCAGCTAATCCTTTTACTGTCTTTACAAGCACTGCAGCACCAATCCCTTTCATTTTATCATGTACATCACCAGTCGTATCATTTTCTCCAATAGGAAAACGCTCCTGCAATAAAATATCACCAGTATCTATTTCATGTTTCAATTTGAAAGTGGTGACACCAGTCTCTTTCTCTCCGTTAATCACTGCCCAATTGATAGGAGCTGCGCCACGGTATTGAGGTAGCAATGATCCATGAAGATTTACAGAACCCATGGGCGGCATATTCCAGACAAACTCAGGTAACATACGGAAAGCAACAACAATCTGCAGATCGGCTTTCAGCGATCTCAGATCTTCCAGGAACTGAAGGTTCTTTAGTTTTTCTGGTTGTAATACTTTCAGATTATGCTCAACAGCATATTTCTTCACGGCACTTTGTTGTAATTGCATCCCTCTGCCTGCAGGTTTATCAGGTGCTGTTATTACCCCAACAATATTACAACCAGCCTTAACCAAAGCATCTAATGAGGCAACAGCAAATTCCGGGGTGCCCATAAAAACAATTCTCAGCGATTGAAAGTCTTTCATCGCTGCGAAGGTACTAAAACTGGTTATAGGTCTTTAAATCGGAACCAGCTATCAGGTATGCCTGCTAATTTGGTTTAGGAGGGCTTACATATTTCTTATTACTGTGGCTCAATCCATTTGCAATATCTCTTGTAATAAAATAAACCCTGAATCCTGCCCAATAGGGTGACGGGATTTTGTATATATTTCTTTCCAGCGTCAAATAAGCGGAGTATTCACCAATGGTAAGATTAAGTGCAGCGAGAGCCATAGATTGTTCCTGCACTAAATTTTTATCAGCAGAGTAAATAAATTTTACTGGTTTGCTGCCATCCAGATGCCCGGCTACTACAGAACTTGAAGTAAGGAATGTCGCATCAAGCTTTACAAGAAAATTTTTTAGAATCTGGTCATTTTGAATATTATAATTTTTCAATTCTGACCAGGGGAGTTCAGGAGTTGCTTCCATCAGCTTTTTCACCCATTCTATTGAAGCTCTTTCAGCAACTTCAACAGCTTCTTTGTTTAGATTTAAGCTTGAGCAATCTTTATTTAACTCTGAATGATTTTTTTTTCCTTTTGCCGAACCATCAGGGTAGGCTCCTGTATACAGATAAAGACTTCCCCGGTAGGCGCTATCCTCCGCATACCAGGTGGGAATTGGGCTTTTGTTTAGTAATGTATATGTATTTACCCAGTTGGAATGTGAGTAATAGTCCTGCACTATATGCAGTGAAGCACCAATGATGTTGAATAAAATAATTAACCGAAAGCCGCTTTTTACATCCGGATTGTTGTTATACTTTTTGAGAGTTTGAATAGTATTTTCATATATGCGTTGCCAGTTTTTTTCAATATCAACAGTTGAATAAATCGCATCAAAGTGCATATACTCATAGGACATCTCCTGTTTGAGTTTAAATACCTCCACTCTTTGTTTCTCAGGTATCCCCGTGCCAAATAACGCAGCGGAATGAAAGTCTGTAATGTAGTTGGATACTTGTGTTGCTAATCTTGCATCAGCAGAAAAGCCATTTGCTACCATTGCTTTACGGGTGCATTCGGCATGCCACCAGGTATCGAATGCCATTACTTGAAGTGTGCTGAAACAGGCTGCCAACAACATAATTTTTTTCATAAATTTTATTTTTTACCAAACACTGTATAAATACCGCTACCGGGAGATTGTGCATCTAATAATTGTAACAACCGGGCTCCTTTAATGCAGGAGAAAAATGCATTGTATATTTTGGGCTTACCTTCAATGTCAGAAAATTTTACCTGCCAGTTATTCAGCACAGTAAATTTTCCTGATGATTTTACATTGGCATATTTTATATTTCCCACCATTCCATTTACAACCAGAATATTCCAGATGTAAGTATTTCCAGTGCCAAACTGGAAAGTTTGGTTTGACTGGTTAATATTCATACCGGCATAATTCCCGGTATAGACATTGTACAATTGCTGCACCCCTGTGAAATCGCTTGTCCAGGTGCTTTTAAAATCGCCTGCTGCAATGGCAAATTTGTTATAGCTCACCATTTGTGCCAATGGTTTCATCAGGTCGCTTTCGCTGTCCCATCTTATTGTTTCGGGGTCAAATTTGTATTGCTGTATGAAACTGTTTTTATCAGGAGTAATAAATTCAAGCCAGCCACTTTGACCTTGTCTGAAGAAAACTATAAATACATTTTTTCCCGTAGTATTTTCAGTTGCATAGCCCATACCCAGGTAGGGTCTGTCATAGGTAGTAATATAAGCTGTTTTATAATTTTTCAGGTTGCTGTAGCGTGAAGCCACTAGAATATTCCATGCTGCATTGGTCAGTACATCAGGGTCTGCCGGAAATATCGTGCCTTGCCTGGGATAGTGTAATAACACTTTAATATTTCCTTTTGTTACTTCCACCCAGTCTTCCTGCACGGTGCTTGTCCAGCCATCGTCAAAATTAGTGGTGGTAAAAGCAAAGCCATCATTTTTAGCAATTGATGCTTGTTGTGGTTTAACTGTATTTGTTGCGGGTTTATTTGGTTGCTTTGCTGAGCCTGTTGGTTTATTCAGCGTTATGGATTCTAAAAAAGCCGACATTTCAGTTTGATACGCATCCGTATTGGTTAGTATAATAATATTTATCATTTTTTCAAAGCCGGTAGAAGTTACTAATAAAGCGATGCCTTTATTCCCATCGCTTTCAAAGGGAGCATATCCGCTTTGCGCTTCCCAGCCATTTTCCGTTGCGGGAGGTTGCATTTGAGGTGCCGAAGAAACAGTTACCATTTCTTTTACTAAAGTTTCCCAGGCCAGGTCAAAGTTTTCTTTTGAAACGGGTTTACCCGGAATTGCTTTATACAAATTAATCAGGCAATAAGTGCCTTTTGCTGCATCTTCTATTGAAAGTTGTACAGCACTTTCTGCAGGTTGTTTCTTCCATCCCTTTGGCGGGGTGAATTTGGCAATGTCAAAAGTTTGTTGCTGTGTAAAGACGTTTCCCGCTATGGCACTAAGAATACATAGAAGAATTATTTTTTTCATGAATAATTATTTATTATTGAGCTTTTGCAAAAGGTTTTCCATCAAGCCATAACACCCGCAACCCTTTGATGCAGGAGAAATGAACATTGTAGGTTCTGGGCTTGCCTTCAATATCAGAAAAATTCACTTTCCAGTTTCCTGTCATTGAAAATTTCCCACTTGATTTTCTGCTTTGAAATTTAATATTTCCCACTTGTCCGCTGGCTACACCCAGGTCCCAACTATAAGAACCGCCGGAGCCTATTGTAAAATTTTCAACAGACGCATGGGTATCCATGCCTGCATCAAAACCGGTGTAGGCATTTACATATTGAATGGCACCGGAAAAATCGCTTGTCCATTTTCCCGTAAGGTCAGAAGAGGCTACAGCAAATTTGTTGTAAGCAGCCATATCTTCCATTTTTTCCCAGCCGGATGTGGTTTGATGATAAGTTCCGAATTCCTGTTCAAAAGCATACTTATTAGTTGTTATAAATTCTAAATATTTTCCACTGCCGTTGGAATAATTCATTTTAAACAATACCACATGAACTGTTTTGTTTGTTCCTTTTTCTACCGCATCGGCTTCTGCAAATTCAATAGATTGCCAGCCGGTTATCGGTTTAAATTCAAAATTACTTGCTGTACTGTATTTAGGGGCAACCAAAACATTCCATGCATTTTTTAATCCATCTAGTAAAACGGAATTGTATGTATCTGCAGATTTATTTGGATAATGAATCAGTACTTTAATATCCCCTTTGATTACCTGCACCCAATCCTCCTGTACAGTACTTGTCCATCCATCATCAAAGTTGGTAGTGGTAAATTCAAAACCATCTTTTTTGGCGACTGTATTTGTTTGTACCGGCTTAACCGGATTTGTTGCAGGTTTATTGACAACAGTAATTTTTTTAAGGGTTACTGATTCTAAAAAAGCTGTCATTTCTTTTTCATACACATTCGTATTAGTAAGCACCAATATGTTCACCATTTTCTCAAACCCGGTGGACGTAACAAGCAGGGCGATGCCTTTACTACCCTCGCTTTCAAAAGGGGCATAGCCACTCTGTGCTTCCCATCCATTTTCAGTTGATGATGTTTGCATTTCTGGTGCTGAAGAAACGGGTACAGCTTCTTCTACTACTGTTTTCCATGCTGCATTAAAGTTTTCTTTCGCATTGGTTGTTCCGGGTAATGCCTTAAATAACATAATAATACAGTAAGTGCCTTTTGCTGCATCTTCTTTAGAAAACTGAATAGTGCTTTCGGTGGTTTGTTTTTTCCATGCCTTGGGTGAACTGAATGTAGTAATGTCAAATGTTTCTTTTTGTGCAAATGATATTGTAGTACAAAATAATAATAGTAAGCTAAATATATATTTCATAATCATTTCATTTTAAAAGATGAATATCTTCATTAGTCCGGCAATTTAATAGCTACATTGGTTTCCGAAACAGGGCCGTAATACCAGGCATTGCTAAAAGTTGTATTACTACTGAAAGGGCCGTCTCTCTTGGTTACTTTGCCAGCCTGCAATACGAGATTCCATTTTTGGTTTCCCTCAAAATAATGTTTGGCAAACTGATAGGTTACTTTTTCCAATGCTATGTTTTGAGAGTTTAATAGTTTGTCCCATTGGTCTCCATTTTTTTTGCTCCATGCTTGAAGTACACTTTTTTGTGGGCTGATAGTGATATTGGTGCCGCTTATTTGGTAAGTACCGCTTTCTCTTCCCAGAAACATTCTATCCATTAAAGGGTCGAACGTTTTAGTTATAAAACTATAAGTGCCGTTCGCATTAAAAGCATATTGCCGGGAGATGGTACTCATAACACCGTTATTCACTCTCCAGCTTGACTGGTCGCTTGCATTTGCTAACCAAGTTCCAATGATAGCTGTGTTGTTATTATTTGTAACAGGTGTTTGCGTTTGTTGTTTATTTACTTCTATTTTTTTTAAACTAACAGACTCTAAAAAAAATGTCATTTCTTTTTCATACACATTCGTATTGGTGAGAATAATCATATTCACCATTTTATCAAAGCTGCTGGCTGTTATCAGCATAGCAACGCCTTTATTGCCATCACTTTCAAATGGTGCATAACCGCTTTGTGTTTCCCACCCGTTTTCTGTGGCTGCAGGTTGCATTTCGGGTGCTGAAGAAACAGTTACCATTTCTTTTACTACTGATGACCATGCCAAATCAAAGTTTTCTTTTGCATTAGCTGTACCCGGCACTGCCTTATACAATGTTATCATACAGTAAGTTCCTTTAGCTGCGTCTTCTTTTGAAAACAAAATTGCACTTTCACCGGATTGTTTTTTCCAACCTTTGGGCGGGGTATAGGTAGTAAGGTCGAAGATTTCTTTTTGTGCAAAAACAGCGACATGTAATAGTGATAAAGACACTATAAGAATTGTTTTCATATGGTTATTCTTTAGTGATTTTTATATTGCTTATATATACATTACCTTTATTCTCTCCGTCTGATACAACATCTGATTTCCATTCCATTTGATTGAAAAGGGTGTTATCAGCAAGCTGCATATCCTTATTGTAATCCCGTTGATATTTTGGATCACTGCTTACCAGTGTGCCATTTATATATGCCTTAATGCTGGTTCCTGATTTAGTAATCCTGATATGTGCTTTTGTTTTTTTATTGGAGTAAGAACTAAGCTCTATGCTGTGTAATGTAGCGCCATATTTTCTGGGTACAGTAAGGCTAATACCGGCTATAGAAGGATAGATCGCTATATTTTCTTCATTACCTGGCGTAATGTAAAGACTCATACTCGTATTATTTTTTCCACCTGGTTGCTGGCTGTTAAGTGATACCGTAACAGTACGACCGGTCCTGGTAGTGTAATCAGTAACAACTAAATCAAATTCCAGCGTAAAGTTTAGTGGTAATGGTTTTTTTAAAGAGGAAGGAATAATGTCAGCCCGGCTGTCAAGCAACAACCATTTACCTTTTTCTCCTTTTGGTGTTTCAATAGTAAATCCCCTGTTGTTTTGTGTCGATGTCCAGCCAGCAGGCATAGCTCCACTAACAGCATCTGAAAAATCTTCCATAAAATGAACGCCTTCGGGAAAGGTTTTTGTTTTGCTGGTGAGATTTAGTTTTTTGTTACTCTTTTCTTCGGCAGCAGCTTGTGATACAGAATTTAGGGGTTGGTAAAATTTGCCTTTAACTTTTTCCGGGTTAAAGAAATAATTGTATACATAATCAAAGTTGAAATTATTCGTCATCGCTTTGAATATTTCCCATCTCGCCGTTGGGCTTTTTTCTGTAGCATATGGCCAGCTGATGCTTATCCATTGTGGTTTATCTTTATTGCATAGCTCATACACAGGTGGATTAATTTTATAAACCGGAAACATAGTTCTATCGGATATTCTTTTTTCAAACAGATCATTATAATCACTGCTGAACGAATAGATGCCTAATTGTGCGGTGTTGATAAATGCGGGGGCTTGTAAACTGTTCTTGTATTTTTGTCTGAGTTTATTTATATTCTCAATTGACTTAGTGTCAAGCTGGCTCACTGTTTTGGTTGCAAAAACTCTTCGCAAGGCTTCTTCTCCTTTATCCAGTACTTCGCCTCTTGTAATTTGTATAAGAGGAAGCTCTTTACCCGGCATAACCATTACATTTATCCTGCTGCCGGTGAAGTAAACAAAGTAATCGCCGATTTTTGATTTAATCTCATTTACAAAAGGGGCATTTTTTTGAGCATCTTCATCATTCACAGATTTTCCTTTGATATCAAAATAGGTAGTGAAATAATACTGGGTGGGAGTATTATACCAGCTGGCTTCTTCAACACCTTTAATGTGATTGGTAAGTATGGTAATGCGATCTGCAGATGCTGGCTGTGCCTGTATAATTTTTTTACCTGTTGCATCATAACACGGCCCCCACATGGCCATAGATACACCTGTGCCTTTGGGTACATAAGGTCTGTTCTCTACTCCATCAGGCAGTGCTAATCTTTCCTGCTGTGGCAACCCACCAACCGGGATGTAACTTTTTTTAATCCAGTTGGTGAAAGTGTCTATTAATCCTATTTGATAAGAAGTGAAGGTGCGGCCTTGCACGGTGGTGGATTTACCAACTGCATTTCCATATGGAGGCAGGGCTTTAACCCAGCCAATTACTTTTTCCTGCAATTCTTTCCACCCTGGATTTTGAACAGGTTGCGCATTTAGATTTAAAATTGCAATTGTAAAAACTATAACGAAAACATATTTCATAGTTTACTCTTTTGTTATTTTAATATTACTGATATAAAATTTATCATTATCTCCGGAGTTGCCATTGCAATCAGATGAAAGAGCATTAAATAGCAGGGCGGCAGGTATTCCTTTTTCATATTTTCTTTATTTTTTTATGCGATTATCTGGAATAAAGCACAAGGTGACAACCATTTTTTTCATGATATTTTTCTGAATTAAAAATAGTCTAATTACCAATTGTTTTATATCCTGTAAAAACAGGATATTTTATTTTAGGTTATGATGGGTGGAGCTGTTTCAATGGGGATTTACCTGCCAGAGTTTAAAATGGTTTCTAATGGAGCCAGTGCACCGGGCTGTTTAACCAGATTAGCTGCTTTCAGCATATGAGCATAGGTGCCATTTTGTAAATGCACGATTATTAACTGGGGAACATCAGCATCCAACTTGTTATTGAAATAGGCAGGATTGATTGAAACAATCTCATAATGGGTTTCTTCTTCTCCTTCACTCAAAAAGGATTTATCGAGGTTTTCCAAATATTGACTAACTCCGTTTGCTGTGTATGTTGAAAATGGATAAAAAATGTTGAAATTTCGACTTAACCATTCAGCTGGCTTTTTTAAATATTGCAGTATTACTTCTTTGGCAGCATCTGTGTCAGGGCTGGTTTTGTTAATAATTTTTTTAAGTTTTTCCTGGTCTTCTTCAAACCATTTTCTTCGTTTAGCTTCTTTTTCAGGGGTATAACTTTTATCCTTCTCTTTGTAAACCTTCATTTCTGCCTCAAACTGCTTTACGTTTTGTGTATAAGCTTCATTCAAAAGTTTTGTATCTCTTGTGCCAAAAGTTTCTACATCTTTAAGCATTTGCTGCAGGTATTCTTTCCGTGTAATCGCAATAAAAGCAGGCTTATCACTGTTTCTCAAAATGATATAATCATTTGCAGTGTACATTTTTGCGTTCGGATTATTCTGTACCCGCTGTTCATAAAAATCAATTCGGCCGTCACTGCGTTTTTTTTGAATGGTCTGAAAGACAGGCTTTCCGTTGATGGTATAAACACCTGCATTTGTGGTAAGCCCGGAAGCAAATACATTATTAAAAGTCACCTGAATATTTGAGCCGCTCTCTCCCTCAGTATGTATTGTGTTACTGTTATCATAACAGTAGTAAGCATAGAACCTCATTTTGCTGGCGTAAAATCCTTTAATAGCAGTTGCTTTGTAAAACAGTTTGCTGTGTGAAGATGAAGCCCCCGCATCTTCAGGGCGATCAGTAAAATCAAGCGGGTCAAGAAAATATTCATTACTATAGGCCAGTTTAGCTCCTGTAAAACCTGTAAGTATGTTTTTTATCCAGCTTTCTGTTTTGGCGAGATGCGGTTTCATTTTGGTAATGTTCCAGGAAGCTGGTTTTTGGTTGCCGGAAACAGCAGCAATATAACTATCCGGAAACCTCACTGAAGCGGAGGGCTTAACAGCAGCCTGCGTTTTGCAATCCTGGCCAAAACTTACCTGTGCCAGTAACAGGTAAAACACTAAATATGATAATGAAAATTGAAATACTGATGGGGGTACTGTTTTTTTCATAAAATGATAATTACTCTTTTGCGATCTTAATATTACTAATATAAAATTTATCATTCGCTCCTGAGTTGCCACCGGAAAAAGACAGTGCATTAAATAAATGAGCTGCAGGTATTGCTTTTTCGTATTCAGCTATTTTAGTTTTATCAATAAATACCTGTAATTTTTCATCAATCTTTTTGACGGTAACACTAATGTGGTTATTTTTTTTGTTGTTAGAAAAACCAGGTGCAACAAACGAATTAGAGCCATTTGAATAACCAGGCGGCGAGGGGAATTTTGTTTCAAGAGATGCATCTCCATCTCTGCCATCAAAACCGGGACGAAGTCCCAAATCCAGAAATGATTCTTCATTACCCGGAGAAGTTTCTTTAGCCAGTTTGAAGTGTAATCTTTTAGCACCCCAGGTAAAATTTTGAGAGGCTACTAAATCAAACGTTAATGTAAAGTTTTGGGGCAATGGTTTTTTAAGTTGATTCGGTGTAAGTGTGTTGCCAGTAATCAGAATCCAGTTGCCATTTAATCCATCCAGGTTTTCAATTGCACCACCATCTAAACCATACTGGGTTCGCCAGCCAATTGGTTTTTTACCAATACCTGTTGTAGAAAAATCTTCAAAGAAATGAATGTTTTTATCCGCTGTATTTTTTTTACTGGCTTCAGATGCTTCGGTAACTACTACTGCTTCTTTAAAAGATGGTGAACGTAGTGGTTTATATGTCTGACCCTTTACTTTTTCCGGGTTAAAGAAATAATCATAGGCATATTCAAAATTAAAATTGTTCAGGACCGATTCGTGCAGGTGAATATTATACTGCTGGTTGGGCATGCTCATTGTCCACCTGATAACAA
>JANMFO010000337.1:0-1866 GCA_031374245.1 Chitinophagaceae bacterium
GCCCAGTAAAAAAAAACCGTTACAGATATCTTCTATTTCGTTACAATTTTTTTTAACCAGGCTGAGTAACTGACTTTGCTGTGCTACCGGTTACAGATTTATTACTGAATGCCGCAGAAGCTGCCGCAGCAGGAGATGAAGGATACAAAGAAAAACTAACGCTGATTGAGCAACGTCATCTTGATGCTGTAAAACAACTGATACCGGTAGCACAGCAAAGTCAGTTACTCAGCCTGGTTAAAAAAAATTGTAACGAAATAGAAGATATCTGTAACGGTTTTTTTTTACTGGGCGAATTAACAGCAAGGTCAAAAGACCGGATTGGTAGTTATGGCGAATGGATTTCTTCACAAATTATTGCGGCTAAATTTAATGCTGATGGAACCGATGCTATCTGGAAAGACTCACGGGAAATCATTACGACTAACTCTGCTTTTACAACTGCTGAAGTTGATTTTGCAGTTACCAATAAAAAAATAAATGATTTTTTTGCTGCACAATCTGCATCGATTTTTATTCTGCCCGGTTTTATAGCTGCTGATGTAAATGGTGTAACAACTACATTAGGCAGAGGCGGCTCTGATTATACAGCCGCTATTATTGCTTCAGCAATCAATGCAGCGGTATTGGAAATATGGACGGATGTAAGTGGTATGATGACTGCTGATCCACGATTAACCAGCAATGCCCGTATCATCCCCAACATTTCTTACCAGGAAGCAATGGAGCTATCACATTTTGGTGCCAAAGTAATTTATCCGCCCACTATTCAACCAGTGATGAGCAAAAACATTCCTGTTTGGATAAAAAACACTTTTGCTCCCGGTGACTATGGTACAGTAATTCAAAATGGAAATGACACTAATTCCTCTTTAGTGGCCGGGGGAAATATTGTCAGAGGAATTTCAAGCATCAATAACATAGCTCTTATCAGTCTTGAGGGAAGTGGTATGATTGGTATCCCCGGTTTTTCTAAAAGATTATTTGAAGCACTAAGCAATGAAAAAATAAACGTAATTCTTATTACACAAAGTTCTTCGGAGCATTCAATTTGTGTAGGTATAGATAGCTCTGCTGTTACAAAAGCAAAACTGGCGGTGGATACTGCTTTTGCCAATGAGATTGCCTTGCAAAAAGTAGACCCGTTAAAAATTGAAAACGAATTGTCTATTGTAGCATTGGTAGGAGAAAGCATGAAGAACCATACCGGTGTCAGTGGCCGCATGTTCAGTGCCATGGGACGGAATGGTGTAAACGTTAGGGCTATTGCACAGGGCTCTTCGGAGAAAAATATTTCTGCCGTTATTGCTACCAAAGATGTTCGCAAAGCCATCAACGTATTGCATGAAGAATTTTTTGAAACAACTTATAAGCAGGTAAATATTTTTATAACGGGTACAGGAAATGTTGGTGCCAAATTATTGGGGCAATTGCAGCAGCAGCTGAATTTTCTTCAGCAACAAATGTATTTACAGGTAAATGTTGTTGGCTTGAGCAATAGTCGTAAAATGCTGATTGATGAAGCAGGTATTAACTTAGGCCAATGGAAAGAGAAACTGGATGCCGGAGAAAAAGCCGACCTGCAAAAATTTGTTGATGAAATCATCAGCAAGAACCTGCGCAATTCAATTTTTGTAGATATTACGGCTAATGAAGCGGTGGCTTCTGTTTACAATCAATTACTGCAAAAAAGTATTTCGGTAGTAGCTTGTAATAAAATAGCTGCATCATCTGCTTACAGTAACTATAAAAAACTAAAAACACTGGCAAGAGAATTTAACTGCCAGTTTTTATTCGAGACGAATGTTGGTGCAGGTTTACCGGTTATTGCAAGCTTAAATGATTTGATACATAGTGGTGATCGAG
>JANMFO010000338.1:0-6413 GCA_031374245.1 Chitinophagaceae bacterium
ACACTTGTTATGTGCAGGCAGAGCCAACAAATGAAATACGTTTATTCATTAAAGAATTGGCAAAGCAAAATGATTGGACTTTTTACGATATCCGTAATCATGTTGGTTTTTTAAGAACCATGCAGGTAAGGCTTTGCCAAACGGGTGAGTTGATGATAAACATTATGGTGGGTGAGAATGATGAGCAAAAAATACAATTGCTCATGGAACAAGTACAAAAACAATTTCCGTCTATCACAACATTACTCTATACTATCAATACAAAATGGAATGATAGTTTGTATGATTTGGAACCGGTTATTTATTATGGCAAAGGGTATGTAATAGAAAAACTGGAAGAGTTTCAATTCAAGATAGGGCCAAAATCATTTTTTCAAACCAATACAAAACAGGGAGAAAGGCTTTACCAGGTAACAAGGGAGTTTGCAGAACTGACGGGCAATGAAATTGTGTATGATTTGTATTGCGGTACGGGCAGCATCGGGATTTTTATAAGTACAAAAGCCAAAAAAATAATTGGAGTAGAAATGATTGCTGCTGCTATTAAAGATGCTAAAGAAAATGCAGCGTTGAATAATTTGTCCACTGCCGAATTTTTTGCAGGTGATGTAATTGATATTTGTAATAATGAATTTTTCGCAATGCATGGCCACCCTGATGTTATCATTACTGACCCACCCCGGGCAGGGATGCATGAGAAATTAGTAAAGAAGATTTTAGAAATAGCGGCACCCACGGTGGTGTATGTAAGTTGTAACCCGGCCACCCAGGCAAGGGATTTGAATCTGCTGGATACAAAATATGCAGTGACTAAAGTGCAACCGGTGGATATGTTTCCGCATACCCATCATATTGAGAATGTGGTGCAGTTGAAATTGAAAGAATAAAATGTTTGTTATGAAAAAACTCATTTCAACACTAATCGTTTTTGTTTCTATTCTTTTTTCAATGCAGGCACAAAACACTGCCGTGCCGGAAGAACTGAAACCTTTTATACTCGAAGGTTATGAGTTAATGGATTTTGCCAAAAATGATATGAACGGTGACAGGCTGGAAGATTATATCCTCATCCTGAAAATAAAAGGAGAAGACACCCTGACCTATGAAAACGAAATGCCCGATGCTGCCCGGCCTTTGTTACTGATCATCCGGCAGGCTGATAAATCATTGAAACATGTATTGACAAATAATGAGTTGGTATACTGCAAGCAGTGCGGTGGTGTGATGGGTGATCCTTACCAAAGTATAACTACAAAACCCGGTGAGTTTACGCTTGATTTCTATGGTGGCAGCAGCTGGCGTTGGTCTGAAACATTTACTTTCCGGTTTGATAAAATAAAGAAGGACTGGTTTTTGCAAAGCCATAACTCCACAAGCTTTCAATCCGGCGACCCGGATAATACTACTGAAACTACAGTCATTAACCGGAGTGAAACCGGTGATATCACACTGAAACAATTTTCTCAATACTATAATGCCGACAGCAGCAGTTGGAAAGTAAATGCAGTAAAAGCCTGTTTCTATAACAGCCCGGATTTGAAAACAAAACCTAAAATGGCTTACCTAGTAAAAGGCAATGAAGTGATATCTTTTAAGCGGTTTAAGAATTTTGTTCAATGCTCGTTTACCAATAGCAAAGGCACAACTACTTCAGGATTTTTATTAAAGAAAGATTTGCAGTTGTTGCACGCCAATAAACCCAAAGCCATACAATAAATCTTATTTTTGCCCCATGAGTAATTTTCGACCTACCCGTGTTGCCCGTTTCCCGCCTATTGTAAAGAACCTGATTATTATTAATGTGCTGGTATGGGTGGCCCAGTTAATCTATGATAAAACAGAAGGAATTGTAACATTCTGGCTTACCAGTAAAATAGCTTTGTTCCCGGTTACCAGCTCAGAGTTTAAGCCCTACCAAATTGCGACTCACATGTTTTCCCATTCCTCTTATTCTTATCCGTATGGTAATATCGTTTTCTTTCATATCCTGTTTAATATGTTTGGTCTTTATATGTTTGGCCGCATACTGGAAAATGTGTGGGGTCCAAAAAGGTTTTTACTTTTTTACCTGGCCTGTGGTGTAGGCGCTGCGGCTGCTCACCTTATTATGCAATATGCAATGGGCGGTAATTCTCCGGCAGTTGGTGCTTCGGGTGCGGTGATGGGCATCTTTATTGCGTTTGCTTATCTTTTTCCTAATACTGAACTGATGATTATACCAATACCCATTCCCATAAAAGCAAAATGGGTTTGCCTGGTTTATGTTTTAATTGACCTGTTTGGCGGAATCGGCCAGTTGCAGGGTGATAATATTGCTCACTTTGCCCACCTCGGCGGTGCATTAACAGGCTTTTTAATTGTGTTATTCTGGAACAAAACCAACCGGAAATCGTTGTATTAAAAGGCTAAGAGTAAAAACAACCTTTGTAAATTCACTATTCACAAAATGGCTTACACAGAAAGGCAATTCAAACAACGGATGACACTGGGGCAGAGCGATAATGCCCTGATGAAACTGATTGCTATCACCCTCATTATGTTTGTTGGCCTTGCTTTTATGAAAGCTGTCTGGTATGTAACCTATGAAAAAGGGGTTGCCGTTTCCCATTTCAATAAAGAGATTCTGAATTTGTTTATCATGCCGGCCGATTTTGATAAACTGCTGAGTAAACCGTGGACCATCATCACCCACATGTTTGTGCATACAAATATCTGGGTAGTATTTGCCAATATGCTCTGGCTCTGGAGTTTTGGTTACATCATGCAGGATCTTACAGGCAATAAAAAAATCATCCCTATTTTTATTTATGGATCATTGGGCGGCGCAGTGGCGTTTATACTGGCTTATAATTTTGTGCCATCATTAAAAGCACAACTTCCTTTTGTAACAACTATGGGTGCTTCTGCGGGTGTAATGGCAGTAGCTATTGCCACTACAGTGGTTTCACCCAATTACCGCCTTTTCCCGATGATACGAGGTGGCATACCATTGTGGGTGCTTACTATTGTTTATATCCTCTCCAATTTATTGACTATCTCAGTTAGAGACACCGCCAATATCATGTTGCATATTGCCGGGGCATTAATTGGGTTTCTATACATCCTCTTTTTACGGCAGGGCTATGACTGGGGCGGATGGATGAATAACTTTTTTGATTGGGTCAATAATCTTTTTAACCCCAACAAGCCAAAGAAAGGTAAAAGCATTAAAAAAGAACTATTTTATAAATCAACTTCATCGCCCTATAAAAAAATTCCTAATCTTACCCAGCATCGGGTAGATGAAATTCTGGATAAAATCAACCAGAAGGGATATAATTCCCTGACAGAAGAAGAAAAAGAATTATTGAAAAGGGCCAGTAAGGAAGAGCTGTAAGAAAGCTGCGAGCAATTAGCTGCGAGTTACGAGACTTAAACTGAAATGGTCTTTTTAAAATTCAGAAATTCAAGTAATTCTAAAGAAATAATAACCGGTCAGTCTCGAAACTCACAACTCAAAACTCATAGCTGGCTGCTATCTCTTGTTTTACTAAATTGCAGTAATGGCCAGCAAGTTCCGACTCTTCACCAAGCGGTTTTTTATTTATGCCAATATAGCGGTAGTATTTTTTTTCCTGCTGTGTTGTATAGTGCCATACATGAACCCACGTACCTGGTGGTTCATTTCATTTCTTGGCTTGGCATTTCCATTTCTGTTGATAGTGGTACTCTTTTTTTTAGCAGGCTGGTTAATTTTACTGAAACACCGTCTTGCACTTATTTCCGGTATCGCTATAGTATTAGGATTGAAAAGCATCATGGTGTTTCTCGCCTTTCACAGTCCTGCTTCTTTCAATTATAAAAAAGAACCCGGCACAGTACGTATTGTCAGCTGGAATGTGGCCCGTTTTCTTGAATTAAAAAGAAATACCAACAAAGGAAGCCAGACAAGATTAAAAATGCTGGAACTTATTAAACAGCAGGATGCAGATATATTATGCCTGCAGGAATTTCATACATCTACCAATCCTGATTATTATAACAACATAGAACCTGTGCAGAAAGAATTAGGCTATCCTTATTTTTATTTTTCTTTTGATGAAGATGGTGATCAGCATTATTACAGTTCCATTATTTTTTCCCGCTACCCGATTATTGATAGCGGCCTTATCCGCTATCCCCGGCCCACACTACCCGATGCATTGATACATACAGATATAAAAGTAAATAATGATACCGTCCGGGTTTACACCACGCATTTGCAATCATTACAGTTTAAAAAAAGGGATTATGAAAGTATTGAAAGAATAAAAAGTGCAGACGACAGCCTGTTGTCCGACTCCCGAAGTATTTTATCAAAAATAAAAAGAGGTGTTTCCAACCGCAGCATACAGGCAGATTTAATAGATGAAGTACTTGACATTTCTCCGCACCCCGTTCTTTTTTGTGCCGACCTGAATGATGTACCCAATTCCTATACCTATTCCACGGTGCGGGGCGATATGCAGGATGCTTTTTTAAAGAAAGGATTTGGCATTGGCCGCACTTTTTCATCTCTTTCACCCACACTCCGTATTGATTATATTTTTGCTGACGATAATTTTAAAATAAGACAGTTTAACCGGATAGTAAAGAATTATTCTGACCACTACATGCTGGTAGCTGATATACAATTAAAGAAATAGCCCGGAATGTTTATTTTTGAAGCTTATCAGCGACTATGAGCCAACTGAAATTATACAATACTCTATCAAGGCAGAAGGAGCCATTTGAACCTATTACACAAAACCATGTAGGACTATATGTGTGTGGCCCTACTGTATACAGCGATGTACACCTGGGCAATTGTCGTACTTTCATTTCATTCGATATTATTTACCGCCATCTCACTTACCTGGGGTATAAGGTTCGCTATGTAAGAAACATAACCGATGCCGGTCACTTAGAAGGTGACAGGGATGAAGGCGATGATAAGTTTTCTAAAAAAGCAAGGCTGGAACAACTGGAGCCAATGGAAATTGTACAACGCTACACTGTAGGTTTTCATAAAGTGATGGAATTGTTTAATTCATTGCCACCGACTATTGAACCGACAGCTACCGGCCACATCACCGAGCAAATAAAAATGGCACAGCAGATTATTGATAATGGCTATGCCTATGTGGTAGATGGTACCGTTTATTTTGATGTAGAAAAGTATAACAAAGAAAAACCTTACGGTATACTCACCAATAGAAAACTCGAAGACTTGCTGGAAGGAACAAGAGAACTCGGCGGACAAGATGAAAAGAAAGGACGGCTCGACTTTGCTCTTTGGATAAAAGCCGGTCCTGAACATTTAATGCAATGGCCATCACCATGGGGCATGGGTTTTCCGGGCTGGCATATTGAATGCTCGGCCATGAGTGAAAAATATTTAGGAAAGCAATTTGATATACATGGTGGCGGAATGGATTTAGCTGCCACGCATCATACCAATGAGATTGCACAATCGCAAGCTTGCTACAAAACTTCTCCTGTTCGTTACTGGATGCATACCAATATGCTTACCGTAAATGGCGTTAGGATGAGTAAGAGTGCAGGTAATGGATTTTTACCGGAAGAATTATTCAGTGGGTCACATCCATTATTGGAGAAAGCTTATTCACCGATGAATGTCCGTTTCTTTATGCTGCAAACGCATTACAGAAGTACATTGGATTTTAGCAATGAAGCATTGCAGGCAGCAGAAAAAGGATTGAAACGTTTGTGGGATGCTTACGAAAAGTTGGGAGCCATGAGTCATGAGTCAGGAGGCGAATCAGTAGATGCGGAGCTTGATGCGATGGTGCGAAAATTACTTGGTGAATTTGACGAACACATGAATGATGATTTTAATACAGCAAGGGTGCTGGCCAGTATGTTTGAACTGGTACCTATCATCAATTCTATAAAAGATAAAACGATAGCAATAACAGCTATTTCGGCTGATACGTTAACGTTGCTGCAATCAAAATTCAAAAGCTACCTGGAAGATGTGTTTGGATTAAAACCGGTGAATGAAGCGGACAATGCCAAGCTACAGGGAGTAATGCAATTGCTGATAGACATCCGCAAAGAAGCGAAAGGAAAAAAAGATTTTGCTACATCTGATAAAATAAGAAACCAGCTGACACAACTTGGTATTAACTTAAAAGATGAGAAGGGTGGTGACATGAGCTGGTCAATTGAATAAAACCACCGGTAATTAATTTTATATAGTCTGATTCGTTTTTGCTAACTTGTTTTTCTTCTCCGAAGGAGTCCTTTGGACAAAACAACAGCTATGCGAATCAGACTTTTTCTTTTATTCACTTATGTTTTTTCAGCATTCATTCTTACTGCACAAATTCAAAAAGCACCGGAAAAAATTGATGGCGATGGGCCCTATACACAACTGATCATCCGGGGTGTTA